>PNLC01000043.1 GCA_013822885.1 Bradyrhizobium sp. | reverse complement strand
AGCTGCCGCGCCGCCGTCTCCATCAGCCGCTCCACTACGAAGCTTGCTTCGGGCCGGCCCGCGCCGCGATAGGCGTCGACCGGCACCGTGTTGGAGTAGACGCTGATCACCTCGGCGAAGATGTTCGGGATGTTGTACTGGCCCGACAGCAGCGTCGCGTAGAGATAGGTCGGCACCGAGGACGAGAACAGCGACATGTAGGCGCCGAGATTGGCGTAGGTCTTTACGCGCAAGGCGGTGACCTTGTTGTCCTTGTCGAACGCCATCTCGGCCTTGGTGAGATGATCGCGGCCATGCGCGTCGGTGAGGAAGGCTTCCGTGCGGTCGCCGGTCCACTTCACCGGACGGCCGACTTTCTTGGAAGCCCACAGCGCCACCATCTCCTCAGGGTAGATGAAGATCTTCGAGCCGAAGCCGCCGCCGACGTCGGGGGCCACCACCCGCAGCTTGTGCTCCTGGGCGATGTTGTAGAACGCCGACAGCACGAGGCGGGCGACATGCGGGTTCTGCGAGGTCGTGTAGAGCGTAAAGTGCTCCTCGGGTTCGTTATATTCCGCGATCGCCGCGCGCGGCTCCATCGCGTTCGGCACCAGGCGGTTGTTGGTGATGTCGAGCGAGACGACATTGGCCGCCGCCTTGAACGCCGCGTCCGTTGCGGCTTCCTCGCCGATCACCCAGTCATAGATCACGTTGCCCGGCGCCTCCGGGTGCAACTGCGGCGCGCCCGGCGCAATGGCGGCGCGAATATCGGCGGCCGCCGGCAATTCCTCGTACTCAACGACCACAGCCTCGGCGGCGTCGCGGGCCTGGTTCTTGGTCTCGGCGATCACGACCGCGACGGCCTGGCCGACGAACCGCACGGTTTCCGGCGCCATCGCCGGCCATGCGCCCATCTTCATCCCGGTGCCGTCCTTGGAGGTGATGGCCCAGCCGCAAATCAAATTGCCGATCTTGTCGTCGACGATCTGCTGGCCGGTCAGCACGCCGACCACGCCCGGCATTTTCATCGCCTCGGATGAATCGATGCTCTTTACCTTGGCATGCGCGTGCGGGCTGCGGACGAAATGTGCGTGCGTCATGCCCAACAACTTGATGTCGTCGACGTAACGGCCCTTACCGGTAATGAAACGGCGGTCTTCCTTGCGCACTACGCTTGCGCCAATGCCTTCAACGCCCATGTCCTGTCCTCCCGACCGGAATTATTGTTCCGCTATTTCGTTTCGAAACGCGGTCTTGAAATCGGATGTGTCGGCCCGCGGCGGCTATTCCGCCGCCTGCGCGACCTTCATGCGGCCGGCTGCATCGAGCACTGATTTGACGATGTTGTGGTAGCCGGTGCAGCGGCAGATGTTGCCTTCGAGCTCGGCCCGGACGGTTTCCTCGTCGAGCTGCCCCCCACCGTGGCGGTGCACAATATCGATCGCCGACATGATCATGCCGGGAGTGCAGTAGCCGCACTGCAGGCCATGATTGTCGCGGAACGCCGCCTGCATCGGGTGCAGTTCGTCGCCCTTGGCAATGCCCTCGATGGTGGTGACGCTGGAGCCGGCCGCCTGGCCGACCATGACCGTGCAGGATTTCACGGCTTTGCCGTCGATATGGACGACGCAGGCGCCGCACTGGCTGGTATCGCAGCCGACATGGGTGCCGGTCAGGTTCAGATGGTCCCGCAGGAGATGGACGAGGAGCGTCCGGTCCTCCACCTCGGCCGACACGGCTTTGCCGTTCACGGTCAGTTTGACTGTAGACACGCGTGGTACCTCCCCATGTTTTGTAATTGTTCTAATTAGAAACAGCGGCGCAGGAACTTGCAACTAGGATTTTGGTCGGCGGGGTCATTGTGATGACATCAACGGCGCACTCGGACTCCTCACGTAAATCTTCACCCTCCAGGGGAGGGTAAGAGCGGCATCCCGCCCACAACCCTCAGGGGTATGCGACCCCGGTTTACGCGCTTTTATCCATTCTGCCCTAGCTTTGCGCACTGCGTGGGGAGGCGGGGGTCTCCTCATGCCGGTTTTTCAGAATGAAAACGGGGGGTTGAGGTGGGATTTCCGAAACGGGGCGGCTCGTCGATCAGGCTTCCGACACTGCGGTTTCGCTCCAAGATCATGCTCGGCTTTAGCGTGGTGCTGGCGATCTCGGCCGGCAGCATGGGCTTCGCCTATCTCGGCTTCGAGCGGGTTTCCGCCGTCGTCGATTCCTACCGGCACAGCGTGCAGGAGGCCGACCTGGCCCGCGATATCGATCGCGAGCTGATCTCCTACCGCGCGCTGGCCCGCTATTTCGTGGCGACCGGCAAGGAAGAGGACGGCAAGGCCGCACTGGCGGCGGAGGCCGCGCTCCAGAACGCTATCGTGGCCTCGATGAAGGGTACCACCGACAAGGCGCGTCTCGAACAGATCGCAAAACTCGAGCGGGAATTCCGCACCTTCACCAAGATCTTCGCCGACATCCTCAAGACCAAGGACGACAGCGCGCGGATCGTGCAGAACCAGCTTGCGCGCAACGGCAACTCGCTGCGCTACAAGCTCGACGACCTCCCGAGCAACGCCGACGAGGAAGAGCTGCAGGTGATCACGCTCGGCGCCAAGAAGGTGACCGAGCAGTTCCAGGCGGCCACCGCGCTTGCCAATACTTTCGTGGTCAATGCCGACCAGTCGGTCGCGAACAGCGCACTGGCGCGCCTGAAATTTGTCGAGAACGCGCTGAAGGCGATCTCGACCACCAACGCAAAGATCCTGGACGGCATCAAGGAAGTTTCCGGCATGCTGGAGGAATACCGCCGGTCGCTCGCCATGCTGATCGGCAACGTCAAGGAGATCGAAGGCCTGATCCAGGAAATGACGGAGACGGCCGCCGAGATCAACAAGGCGTCGGCCGCGATGAAGACGAACCTGCTGGCCGATCAGAAGCGACTCGATGCCGAGTCGGACGCCGCCATCGCCGAGACCGAACGGCTGATCGTGATGCTGGCGGCGGGCGGTTTTCTGCTCGGCTGCATCTGGGCATTCTTCCTCGGCAAGGGTATCTCGCGGCCGATGACCAGGATGTGCCGTGCGATGCGCGAGCTCGCCGCCGGGAAGTTCGATGTCGTCCTGCCCGGCCTCGGCCGGAGGGACGAGATCGGGGAGATGGCGGGCGCAGTGGAGGAGTTCAAGGTGCAGGCCGTCGCCCGCGCCGAGCGTGACGCCGCTTCACAGGAAGCGCAGAACAAGGCGGCGAGCGCCGCGCGCCGCGCCGAATTGATACGCTTTGCCGACGACTTCGAGACCGCGGTGGGCGCCATCGTTTCCAACGTTTCATCCTCCGCCGTGCAGCTCGAAGCTGCAGCCGGCACGCTCACGCGCACCGCGGAAACCACCCAGAGCCTGTCGAGCCAGGTTGCCGGCGCCTCGGAAGAAGCCTCCAGCAACATGCAGTCGGTGGCGTCCGCGACCGAGGAATTGTCGGCGTCCGTCGACGAGATCGGCCGCCGGGTCAAGGAATCGAGCCAGATCGCGGATGCCGCCGTCCGCCAGGCCGAGCAGACCGACGGCCGCATCGGCAAGCTGTCGCGCGCCGCGCAGGAGATCGGCGACGTCGTCAAGCTGATCACCGCGATCGCCGAGCAGACCAATTTGCTGGCGCTCAACGCCACCATCGAGGCGGCCCGCGCCGGCGAGGCCGGTCGCGGCTTCGCCGTGGTCGCGTCCGAAGTCAAGTCGCTCGCCAGCCAGACCGCGAAGGCGACCGACGAGATCTCCAACCACATCTCGGGCATGCAGGGCGCCACGCAGGAGTCGGTCGCCGCCATCAAGGAGATCGGCGGCACCATCGGCAAGATTTCCGACATCGCCTCGACGATCGCCAGCGCCGTCGAACAGCAGAGTTCTGCGACCCAGGAAATCGCGCGCAGCGTCCAGAACGTCGCCCAGGGCACGCAGGAAGCCGCCGCCAACGTCATGCAGGTCAATCGCGGCGCCACCGAAACCGGCTCGGCCTCGGAGGAAGTGCTGAACTCGGCGCGCAGCCTGTCGAGCGAAAGCACGAGGCTCCGCGAAGAGCTCGACCGCTTCATGGCGAACATCAGGGCGGCGTGAGGGGCTCTCCGCGCACGCCATAAAGACGCTGTCATCATCGGCGCCCGCCTTAGCGGGCATGACGACTGAATGAACTGTACTCCCAGTCGAACTAACGCTTCGGCTCTATCTTCGCTCGCTCCAGCTTTGCGCGTCGGCTCCTTGGCAACAGCCATGCAATTTCGCCGTTCATAAGCCCTAGGAACCCCCATCCCGCGAGCGCGTTATCTCTGCGGCGGGCATCATGTTTGCCGCAATTCATCGAAATAACCCTGGGGCTGGGCTTTCCGGGGCGTTTCTCATTGGTCCAATGCGATGGATGTAAAAGCGATACGGCATGAGGCGGTGGATAAGGATGCCCCTGCTGCCGGGCTGAATCAGGACAATGATCGCCTCATCGAGACCAGCATACCGGCGCGGCTCGATCGGCTGCGCTGGGGTCGCTTTCACACCCGTGTCGTGGTCGCGCTCGGCATTACCTGGATCCTCGATGGGCTGGAAGTCACGCTCGCGGGCGCGTTGTCGGGCGCGCTGAAGGAAAGCCCGACGCTGCAGTTTTCGAATTTCGATGTTGGCCTCGCCAACAGCGCCTATCTGGCCGGCGCAGTGATCGGCGCGCTCGGCTTCGGCTGGCTGACCGACCGGATCGGACGCAAGAAACTGTTCTTCATCACGCTGGCGCTGTATCTCACGGCGACCGCTGCAACAGCATTGTCCTGGAGCGTGGCGAGTTATGCGCTGTTTCGCTTCCTGACCGGCGCCGGCATCGGCGGCGAATATACCGCGATCAATTCGACGATCCAGGAACTGGTGCCGGCGCGCTATCGCGGCTGGACCGATCTGGTGATCAACGGCAGCTTCTGGATTGGCGCCGCGATGGGCGCGGTCGCCGCCATCGTGCTGCTCGATCCCAAGCTGTTCGCAGCCGATCATGGCTGGCGGCTGGCCTATCTCATCGGCGCGGGACTCGGCCTGATCGTGCTGTTCATGCGGATGTGGATCCCGGAAAGCCCGCGCTGGCTGATGATCCACGGCCGCCCGGAGCAGGCGCACGCCATCGTCGACGACATCGAGAAGGGCGCGACCCTGCACCCGGACCACCGCGCGGACGAAACGCTGCCGAAGGTGAGGCTGCAGATGCGCAGCCACACGCCGCTCGGCGAGGTGGCGCATACGCTGTTCACCAGGTACCGGACCCGGTCGATGGTCGGACTGGTGCTGATGGTCTCGCAGGCGTTCTTCTACAACGCCATCTTCTTCACCTTCGCGCTGGTGCTGACCGACTTCTTCGGCATCCCGGCAAATAACGTCGGCTGGTACATCCTGCCGTTCGCTTTGGGAAATTTCCTCGGGCCGCTGTTGCTCGGCCGTCTCTTCGATACGCTGGGCCGCCGCACCATGATCACGGTGACCTATGGCGTCTCGGGTGTGCTGCTTGCAGTCTCGGGTTATCTGTTCTCGATCGGCGTGCTCACCGCGCAGACCCAGACGATCGCCTGGATGGTGATCTTCTTCTTTGCCTCGCCGGCGGCGAGTGCCGCCTATTTGACCGTCAGCGAGACGTTTCCGCTGGAGGTTCGCGCGCTCGCAATCGCGCTGTTCTATGCGATCGGTACCGGAATTGGCGGCGTGGCGGGGCCGGTCCTGTTTGGCGCGCTGATCGATACCGGATCGCGCAACAGCGTTTTCGCGGGCTACCTGTTCGGGTCGGCCTTGATGATCGTGGCAGCAGTGGTCGCCTGGCGATACGCCATCGCAGCCGAGCGAAAATCGCTCGAAACAGTTGCACGGCCGCTGGCATTTGTGGAGTAGGATGATATGAACCAGGATCTGGCCGAAATGGCATTGGAAGACGATATCGCCGGTAACGATGAGGCCGCGCCGGAAACCGTTCCGGTGCCGCGCTCGCTAGTGCCGCATCTGAGCGAAACCGCAATCCTGCTCGACATCGATGGCACGCTGCTCGACCTGATGCCGACGCCGCGCGAAGTCTGGGTGCCGCCGGGCCTGGCGAAGACGCTCAAACGCCTGGTCGAAAGAACCGGCGGCGCGCTGGCGCTGGTCAGCGGCCGTTCGCTCAACGACATCGATCTGATTTTCGCGCCCGATGTGTTTGCGGCCGTCGGCGGCCACGGCGCCGAAATGCGGATCGAACTAAACAGCGATTCGGTGGCCGCGCATGCGCCGCCGATGGACAAGGAATTGAAGCGGCGTCTCGCCGCCATCGCGAAGCTCAGCCCGGGAATACTGCTCGAAGACAAGGGCTATTCGCTCGCGCTGCATTATCGCCTCGCGCCGCAGGCGGAGAAGGCGATCTATGAAGCGGTGTCGCTGATCAGGGCCGATCTGCCCAACGCGCCCATTGAAGTGTTGCCGGGAAAATACGTCTGCGAGATCAAGCATTCCGGCTTCACCAAGGCCAGCGGCGTGCTCGAGTTGATGACGCGCGAACCGTTCAAGGGCCGCCGTCCGCTCTTCATCGGCGACGACGTCACCGACGAGACGGTGTTTGCGATCATGCCGGACTTCGATGGCCTGGCTTTCTCGGTCGGTCGCCGGGCCATGGGCGTGTCCGGCCACTTCGACTCGCCAAACGATGTCAGGCAATTCCTTACACACCTGCTTGATGACGAAAGCGACGCAGGTCGGCCATAATGTCTCCGGTCCCGTCGGGATTCGGTCACAGATTTTTGCGCTTGCTGCCGGGGTTTCGCGATGAATTTTATTTTTCGTGAGTTCCGGTGAGTTCCTTCGTGCCTTAGCCCGAATTTGGTTTCAATTCGTTGAAAGGTTGCTCAGGAACCATATTGATGAATGGTTGTTAACACGCGCACTAACAGGAGGGGACTTGTGAACCTCGTCGTCGTCTCTAACCGCGTTTCGCGTGGAAAACCGAACGAACCCATGACGGGGGGACTGGCAGCCGCGCTGCTGCCGATCGTCGAGAAGTCGGGCGCGATCTGGGTTGGTTCCAGCGGAAGGGTCCGCGACGGGAACCAGAAGGAACCTTTCGCTGAAATCGAAGCCCTGGGTACCGGTGCGCTGGCGATGCTCGATCTGCCGGCGGCGCATTACGGCGGCTATTACGAAGGGTTCGCAAATTCGGCGCTGTGGCCCGCGCTGCATTCCCGCGCCGATCTCATCCGCGCTTCTCAGGAAGACTATGCCAGCTATCGCGAAGTGAACGCCTTCATGGCGCGTGCGCTGCTGCGCTTCCAGAAGCCGCAGTCGGCGTTCTGGATCCAGGACTATCATTTCCTAGCGCTCGGCGCGGAGTTGCGCGCGCTCGGCGTCAGGCAGCCGATCGGCTTCTTCCTGCATACGCCATGGCCGACGCGCGCCGTGATCGGCGGCGTGCCGAACCATCGCGAGCTGATCGAGGCGATGCTGGCGTACGATCTGATCGGTTTCCAGACCGAGGAGGACTGCGAGAATTTCCTGTCCTACGCCGAGCAGGATCTCGGCCTCGTCGTGCGCGACGGCGTCGTGCATTCGCATCATGGCCGCACCCGCGCTTCGGTGTTTCCGATCGGCATCGATCCCCAGCAGTTCGCCCAGCTTGCGGCAAAGGCTGCGACCCATCCGGATGTCTCCCGGCTGCGGCGCAGCCTCAACGGCGAGAAGCTCGCGATCGGCGTCGACCGGCTGGATTATTCCAAGGGCCTGATCAACCGCATCAAGGCGTTCGACCGGATGTGGACCTTGTATCCGTCGCTGGCGCGTTCGGTTTCGCTACTGCAGATCGCAACCCCGTCGCGCGGCGCGATCGAGGCCTATGGCAATCTGCAGAGCGACGTCGCAAAGCTGGTCAGCGACGTCAACGGTCTCCACGGCGAGGTCGACTGGACGCCGATCCGCTATCTGAACAAGGGCTACAGTCAAGCCGTGCTTGCGGGCCTGTATCGCACCGCGCAGGTCGGCGTCGTCACGCCGCTGCAGGACGGCATGAACCTGGTCGCCAAGGAATATGTCGCAGCCCAGAACCCGGTCGATCCCGGCGTGCTGGTGCTGTCGAAATTCGCCGGCGCCGCCAACGAGCTCGACACCGCACTGATCGTCAATCCGCACGATATCGACGGCATGGCGCGCACTATTGCCGTCGCCGTGTCGATGCCGCTGCCGGAGCGCCGCATGCGCTGGGAAGCGATGATGGCGAAGCTTCGCAAGGGCACCATTCAGCAATGGTTCGCCGACTTCACCGACGCGCTGTGGGACAGCCGCGTCGACCGCATCGAGACCTGTCCGTCGGAAGACGTCATCGCCGATCCGCTCGCCGCCCGCCAGCTACGCCCCGTCACCAACGGCGCGCGGTTTCACTAGAATCAGATTGCGATCCCAAACAAGCTGCGCCCCCTCTCCCGCCTGCGGGGGAGGGCCGGGGTGGGGGTCTCTCCGCGAGTCCGACTGCCCGTGTGCAGAGAGCCCTCACCGGGCGCTTCGCGCCGCATATGGTGTTAACGAGGCTTATCGACTGGCTCGCTTCGCCTCTCCCGCTTGCGGGGTCGAGACGAGCGAAGCTCGCTCTTGGGCCGACGCGAAGCGGCGCGTGGGAGCTCTCTCCACAGAGAGAATCCCGATGCGGAAGCACCCCCACCCCAACCCTCCCCCGCAAGCGGGAGAGGGAGCGCACCCCTGGTTGATCCCATCACCCTCAAAAACAATACGCCACGCCATCCAGGATCGGGCAGCGCGCCTTGCCCGGCGCGCTCGGATTCTCCATCGGCACCATGCCCTTGCCCGACCCCGATCCGGCCAACACGCCGGGGCCGATGACGACGGACGATTTGTTGCCGATGATCACGCTCGGATGCGGCGAAGCCAGCCTCGATTTCGTACCGTCGGCCCAGACGATGGCGTCGCCCGCAAAAATACCTCGCCGGCCGTCGTCGCAGGTCACGTCGTTACCCTGCTTGGTGCAGGCCTGCGCCATCGCCGGACCGGCCGCGCCGCCGGCAAACGCCGATAGCAGGATGGCGACCAGAAGCGCCCGTGTGATCGTCATTGCCGTCCTCCGCCCGTTACTCGTGCCGGGCGCGCCCTCGGGTCCGCCCCTGGCTCGTCCGTGAGCCATGGTGTCGGCGGTGCACGGATTCCGGTTCCAAGGCACCAGCCGAAGGTGACGCCACGATGGCGGCGCCGCCGGATTTCCAAATAAATTCAACGAATTGGGGAAATTTGCGCGATCCCGCCCGGGCCTCCCTTGCAAAATCACTCCTGCCCCTTCAAGAAAGCGCCTCCGGAGAGATGGCCGAGTGGCTTAAGGCGCACGCTTGGAAAGCGTGTGTGCGGGAAACCGTACCGTGGGTTCGAATCCCACTCTCTCCGCCAGAGGACACCTGTCCAGCCCGGACACATAGGTAACAGATCGTACCTGAGACATGGGTGACAACCTCGTGCCGAACGGGTTGTCGAGGGGTTGCCTGCTCCAGGTCGAAATATCCCAGATCATAATGCATGAAGCTGACGAGCCAAATGCCGTCGTCGACTTCCTTGATGCCGAGCTTCTGGCCGGCCAACACAGTTGAGATGTTGCTCCTCTCGCGGTGCAGGCAGAGCCGGCAGACCATCATCGCGGCGTGTTGAGGGTCCTGTTCACCGCAATTTAAAAGCATTCTTCACGCCGAAATTGTCCACCTCCGGTTGGGGTGTCCGTAACGGTATCCATACTGTTCATGGCGGTCCGTTGCCGCGGTTAGAGAGGGGCAGGTTGATGCGGAAAGTCGCGCCGCCGTGATCCCGATTTTTTGCCGATATCACCCCGCCGTGCGCCTCGATAATGGTACGCGCGATGGACAGTCCCATGCCCATACCTTCGGCCTTGCTGCTGTAAAACGGCTCGAAGACCTCTTTTAATTTGTCTTCGGGAATGCCCGATCCGCGATCTGATACGGATAACTCGGCAAAGCTCTCGCCGCGCGAAGTCCGGATGCTGATGATGCGACTTTGGCTCGGTTGGTCCCTCATCGCGTCGATCCCATTCACGACAAGGTTCAGAATAACTTGTTGGAGTTGGATGCGGTCGCCCAGGACGGGGAGCGCGTCCGATGTGATGCGACTGACCAGCTCGACCTTTCGCCCAACGGCTAGAGACGAAAGAAATTCGACGGTGTCTCGAACAAGGTCGTTGAGGTCGAAGTTTTTCAGTTCAAAGGGCGCCTTTTTCAGTAGGCTGCGCATCCGCCTGATAACCTCGTTGGCTCGCCGGTCATCCTTCAAGATGTCGTCCACGATTTCGTTCAGTTCCGCGATGTCGGGGGTCGGGGACCTGAGAATTGCCCGTGCGGTTTCCGCGTTGGTCAAAATCGACCCAAGCGGCTGGTTAATTTCGTGAGCAATCGATGCGGTTAGTTCGCCGGCGGTCGAAAAGCGGTTGACATGGGCAAGTTCCGCCATGCGCTGCCGGGACTGCACTTCGGCCAACTGGCGACGTCGGTGTTCATTCAATAGGACCGCGATAAGTCCCGCCTGTATCAGAATGAGTGCAGTCACCAACGCGATTTGCCACGAGTACCGTTCCCACACCGCGGTTTCCCGGAAATAAACGGTGCTGCCGGGCGGCAGGCTGCTCTCGCTAATTCCCCAGCGCTGCATTTGCCGCCAGTCAAATATCGGCGCTGCGAACCCAGTTGGCTCAGTTTTGATATCGCCTGCCTTTTCACCGTTGAGGATACGAATGGCGACCGCAGCGGTGATCTCACTCAACTGGCGCGCCGAGTGCATCGGTCCGCCGACGATTGCCTCACCGAAGAAGGAACTATCGTAGGAAAAAATCGGCGCGTTGGCTGCGCGAAGGAGTTTGTTCAACGCGTCATTTGCCTCGTGCGCAACCCCCGCCGCATCGACATTCATCAGGTGCCAGAAGATCGCACTGTGAGGCGGAAGTCGCGCTGCGTCGATCAGAATTTCTTCGAGCGACTTTTCATCGTACCATCTAAACTCGACCCGCTCCGCCAGCGGCGCGAGTTCGCGGCGCAGCACGTCCTTCCAAAAAATCTCATTCGGAGAGGTTCCGTTGACGACTGCGATGGTGTTAGTGAGGGGCAGGACGCGCAAGATATTGTCAAAGGCAGCCGGGAAATCATGCGCAACGGCAACCACCGTATCATTTTCAGTCAGCTTCTCGTATTCGACCCTGCGCTGCTCCACCGCCGTGAAGACCATTGGCGTTGCTGGAAATAGCGTCTGGCGATAACGCTGTACAAAGGCAGCGGCGGGTGCGCCGATAGCGACGATGAGATCGACTGGACGACTGGTGTAGAGGGCGCGAAGATACTCCGCAAACAGACCTTCCGCGTTTTCATCTTCCAGCCGGGCATTCACCAGCGATTGGTCGAGGAAATCCACCGGCTTTTGCCAACGTCGGCTTATTTCCGACCGAATGGCCTGTTCGTAGTCGCTCCACGGTTTGAAACGAGGACCGAATGAATGGAGCATCAGAACACGTTTGGGTGCTGGATCAGCCGCCAGACTTTGGCACGGCGTCGCTAACAATAATGCGATTGCTAGCGCAGTGGTGAAAGTCCGCGCGCAAAAAGATCGACTTGGTATGGCAGTTTGCCAGAAGCGCATCGCCGATCGGTCTCGGGAAAAACGTGCAATGCACTCTAATAGCTATGGCGGGCGATTGAAAATAGGGTCAAAGCGGTGGAATGCAGAAACAGTCAGCCACCTAAACCATTATTGATTATGCAGTTTGTGCCAGCGCCTCCATTCGAATTCGCTTCCTAGCTTGCGCCACGCTTCACCGCCCGCCATTCAATCCACACGCGGCGGCGAGCCGTCACCCCGTCGAATTGACGGAAGCCGCGCAATACCTAGTCCTGGCTCTTGTTGTCGCGCTTGATCCTAAGAGCCGACGAAAGCGATGCCAGGTTGTGGTCTGCCAATGAGCCGTGGCGGGCGCCGAACCAGCGTTCAGCACCGGCCCAACGGGACGCCCGCACGACCCGCATCACACACAACCGTTTTGGAGAGCGCGACGCCAAACCATTTGCTCGTCAACGACCCCTCCTTGTCGATCCAGGGCACCGGCGGCAATGTCGGCAGATACGACGCATACGGCATCACCTTCGCAAGCGTCACCCGGCCCGGAAACTGTCCGACGAACGTCTTGTTCATTCCGCCGTCCAGTCCGCTGTAGATCGGGGCGGCCGGCACATTGTCTTCGAGCAATCGCGCGTATTCGAGCTCGTCGGCGCGCCGCTTTTCCTGCGCCCGCCGCGCGATTTCGGGATTGACGACGAAGGGGGGACATTTTTCGGTCGCGTTGAACACGAGAGGGTGCGGCGAATTCGCCGGCGGTTGCGCGTCGAAGACATAGCGGCGGTTGCACACGTCTACCTTCGGCTCGCGTTGCGTCGTCTCGAAATGATCGTTGCCGATCTTGAGCATGTTCCAGAAAGCGAGGTTCGGACTGTTTCGATGCCGCGCCAGGTTCGCAGGTGTCAGGCGGAACGGATAGGCCTGGACCTGGAACGACGGGCGGCCGCTGAGCGAGTCGCGCGCCAGCGAGTAGATCTCGCTGATCTGTTCGTCGGTCATGGCATAGCAACCGCTCGACCAGCAGTCGCCGTGGATCATCAGGAAGCTGCCGTTGCGCTTGTTCGCCCTGTCGAAGCTGTTGGGAAAGCCGACGTTGATCGACAGATAGAAGCTGGAGTTGGGATTCATCAACTCGGGCGTAACCGTATAAAACCCCTCCGGCGCCTGCCGGTCACCCTCGCGCAACTTCGGTCCGAGATCGCCCGACCACCGGCAGATCGGATAGGTCTTGAGGATCTGGAAACGGCCGGCAGTATTCTGTTTCCAGACTTCGAGCTCCGACTCTTCCTTGAACACGCGCAACACGATCGGCGAATGTTTCGGCATCTTCTTCTGTTCGAGCAGCGCGAGCAACTCGGCGGGCAATTCCTTCGTTGCCTTGGCCGGCAGCGGCTTGCTGCTGTCGCCCTGGCCCATGGCCGGCGTCAGGCCTGCGGTAAACGCCGCCGCCAATATGAGCGCATGTCGGACCATGGCGCGGATCACTGCTGCACCTCCAGCCCATCCGCCCGCGTGGCGCTAATGTCAGCGCTGCGTCGGCTACTTGCAGACCTTCGATACCTTCTTGTCCCTGAGCGCTTTGTCGCAATAGCCGCTGCAATTTTGGCCGCCGGCCTTTTGACAAACAACCAGACATTTCTCGGCCGAACAGCCCCAAGTATCGGCCAGTGCGACGGAGGATGTCGCGGCCGGGCTGAGAAGTATGACGAGCGCGGCGATGGTCCCGTGCAATATTTTGAGCATCTGCAATCCTTTTCAATGATCAATGCTCGCAGTAGGCCATCGAATTCAGTCGTTATCAATAAACCTCCGGAAGTTGTTAGCCCGCGTTACACGATGCGAAGCACGCATCATGCCCGCCGCTACTTCTCGAACCCGACAAACACCGTCGCTTCCTCGACCGACTTCCGCTCCGACACGACAGCATTCGCTGGAAACGTCTCGTCCGGCCAGCCCAGCGCGATGCTTTTCATGATGACCTGATCGTCGGCGATCCCGGCGTGCTCGCGTACCACGGGGGATTGCATGATGCCCTGGCTGTTGATCACGGCGCCCAGCCCGCGGGACCAGGCGGCATTGACCAGCGCGGTCGCCACAGCGCCGCAGTCGAACGGCGTATCGTCGCTGCCGTCTAGCACGCGGTCATAGGTGATGATCACGCAGACGGGTGCGTCGAACTGGCGGAAGCCGCGCAGTACCCAGTCCTGGCGCTTGTCTTTGTTGTCGCGCTCGATCCCCATCGCGGAGAACAGTTGCTTGGCGACACCGACCTGCCTGTCGCGGTGCTTGCCTGCAAAAGGCTGGCCCGTGCGGAATTCGCGCGAATGCGGAATGCCCGCCACGTTTCGTTCGGTATTGCCGGCGCGGATCCGGTCCAGCGGTTCGCCTGTGATCACGTAGAAATTCCAGGGCTGGGTGTTCATCGACGACGGCGCGCGCATCGCCAGATTAATGATTTCCGCAATCAGCTCTTTCGGCACCGGATCAGGTTTGTAACCGCGGATACTCCGGCGACCGAGGATAACGTCATCGAACTTCATCTGTGTGGGCTTTCCCTGAAAACTTCTGAACCAGCCTGGATTTTCGCGGGTTCTGCGCCCTCGCGCAAGCGGCGACGGCGTGTCCTCAACGGTCTAAAGCATACGATGAAACTAGATTTGATTGCGCCCCCGAAGAAGGTGCGCTCCCTCTCCCGCTTGCGGGGGAGGGCTGGGGTGGGGGTGTCTCCGCGAGTCGCACTGTTCGTGTGGAGGGAGCCCCCACCCGGATCGCATCTACGATGCGATCCGACCTCCCCCGCAAGCGGGAGAGGTGAAGTGCTCCCGCAGCTAGGCTTATCTAACCAAAGGTCATCAGGCTTAACCACGCGCAACATGATCGCATCAGTATTGCGCGCACGCAGTCGTCTTAGCGAACTCCGGGATGATGAAATTGTGCCGCCGATTTGCCCGACGTGTCAAGGTTTCGGTCCGAACGGCCTTTGCGGCGGCCGTCCGGCTACTTTGCATGGGGTTGTTTTCGATATTTTTGGTGCGAGCGGCGGCGCCTATTCCTCATCCGCCCCCGGCGTCTTCCGCAGCATGAAATGTCCGAACGCCGACGCGATCGGTTTGGCCGGGTCGTCCTGCCAGGCCTGCGCTTCGAAGGCGACGACGCGGCGGCCCTGCTTCACGATCGAGACCCTGGCGTAGCTGTCCAGCGCGCGGCCGGAGCGCAGGTAGTTGATGGTCAGGCCGATCGGCTTCGGCGGTGCCAATACGCCGAGTTCGCGCGTCACGCCGACGACCGCGGTCGTCTCCAGAAAGGCGCCGGTCATGCCGCCGTGGATCGCTGGCAGCTGCGGGTTGCCGATGATCTTGGGCGAGAACGGCATGACAAGCGTGTCGTCCGCGCCGAGGCGGATGCCGAGACAGCGCGCGAACGGGCTGTTGGCAAATGGACTTGCCGGATCCTCCGGGGCGTCGAGGGCCGGAGGCGGGCCATCGTGGATCCGCTCGTCGGTCAGCATGTTGGTCCGGTTCGCGCCGACCATGAAGCAGGCGGTCGCGGTGGCGACCGGGTCATCCTCGGATTCCTGGTAGGCGGCCGAGCGCACGAAC
>PNLC01000042.1 GCA_013822885.1 Bradyrhizobium sp. | reverse complement strand
GGCCGACGAACTCGTCACCGGACCTTCGATCGAAAAGAGCATCGCGCCGCTGCGCAGCTTCGTCGCCGAGCCGATGCGCTTCGGCCGGATGTTTTTGGCGGGCGATGCCTGCCACATCGTGCCGCCAACGGGAGCCAAGGGGCTGAACCTCGCCGCCAGCGACGTGCACTACCTCTCGCAGGCGTTCCGCGAATATTACGACGAGAAATCTTCGGCCGGCATCGACGGCTATTCGGCGAAGGCGCTGGCGCGGGTGTGGAAGGCGGTGCGGTTTTCCTGGTGGATGACCTCGATGCTGCACAAATTCCCCGACGAAGGCGATTTCGGCGCGCGCATCCAGCTTGCCGAGCTGGAGTATGTCGTCAACTCGAAGGCGGCCTCGGCGTCGCTGTCGGAGAATTATGTGGGACTGCCGTTTTAGCACGCTGTTGGCCCAACCGTCATTGCGAGGAGCGAAGCGACGAAGCAATCCATCCACCCGTTATGCCGCGCGATGGATTGCTTCGCTACGCTCGCAATGACGCGGAGAGAGCACAGCTCATTTCAAACACCTGTAGTAATCCCGTTTAAAACTTTGTAGGCGGTGACTTCGCACCTACGTTGCGTTCAATGGCGGCAACGCCGCCAACACGCGAGCCTGACATGACTGAAGACATTCCCGAAGGTTTCGAGCGCCACACCCGCAGGAGCCCGCTCACCGATCCCTGGGAGCCGCTTTATTCGAAGCGGACCGACAAGGCCGTCATCATCGGCCTGCGGCTGGCCAAACCGCATACCAACGGCCGCGGGCTGATCCATGGCGGGTTGCTCGCGGCGCTTGCCGACAACGCCATGGGCCATAGTTGCGCCCACGCGATGGGCGGGGTGTCGTCGCTGGTCACGATCTCCCTGGCGATCGATTTCGTCGGTGCAGCCGAGGTCGGGCAATGGCTCGCGGTCGAGAGTGACGTGGTCAAGACGGGCAGGACGATCTGCTTCGCGCAGAGCCTGATCAAGGCCGACGGCGTCGTGATCGCGCGCGCCAACGCCACGTTCCGGGTGGTGCCGAAGAAGGCGCCGGTGTCCTAACCAGCCTCGTGTCCCGGACGCGGCGCACCGCGAAGTGGTGCGACGCTGAGCCGGGACCCAGGCGTCAGAGGTGGGCCCCGGCTCTGCAGCGCATCACTGCGTGCTGCGCTGCGTCCGGGGCACGAAACTTTAGCCGAAATGCCAGTCGGCCGTCTCGGTGACGAGATCGATGAAGGTGCGGACTTTGGCCGACAATAGCCGCGACGTCGGGTAGACGATGTGGATCGGCATCGCCGGCTGCTCGAATGGCGCGAGGACGATCTGGAGCCGCTGTGCTTTGAGCGATTCGGCGGCCTGATAGGCCAACACGCGGGTAAGCCCGCCGCCCGCTTCCGCATACTGGATGGCGGCATCGGCGCTGTTGGTGGAAAGGCGCGGCGCGGTCGCAATGCGAACGTCGTGGCCATTGTCGACGAAACGCCAGTCGGGGGCCGCCGTCATCGCGCCGAACTGGATGGTGTCGTGGGACGCAATCGCCGCCGGCGTTTTCGGCTCGCCGCGCCGCGCAAGATAGTCCGATGACGCCACCACGATCCGCCGCATTTCGCCGACGTGGCGCGCCACCAGCGTCGAATCAGGCAGATGGCCGATCCGGATCGCCAGGTCCGCCCCCTCTTCCACCAAATTGATCATGCGATCCGAGAGCCGCAATTCGGCGGAGACTTCCGGGTAACGCTTCAGGTAGGCCGTCACGACCGGGCTGACGTGCAGGCGCCCGAAGCCGATCGGGGCTGAGATCATCAGCCGCCCGCCCGGCCGGGTGCGCTCGTCCTGCGCCGAACCTTCTGCCTCCTCGACGTCGGCGAGGATGCGGCGGGCGCGCTCCAGGTAGCGCGCGCCGGCATCCGTCAGCGCGACCTGCCGGGTGGTTCGCTGCAGCAGCCGGGCGCCGAGACGCTGCTCCAGCGCCGCGATCAGGCGCGTTACGTTGGAGGCCGACAGGCCGAGTTTTCGCGCGGCAGGGGCAAACCCCTGCAAGTCGGCGACGGCGACAAAGGCCTGCATGGCATCGATACGATCCATGTCATTATTTCATATTCCGCAATAGTGAAGTGTCAATCTGGATAATTGTTTAAATTCTGGAATGATCCATCTTATCGGTCAAGGACGGCCGCTTGGCCCGCCCTGAAATTCAGGAGGCTACGATGTCAGACGTTCAAACCTACTCCAGCGATATCGCCTTCACACCGGCGGTCAAGGCGATCCAGGCCCGCAAGGGCTCGCGCGAGGGCTATGCGGGCATGGAGCAGCGCGGCGGCTGGCGCACCGAGATCGACGAAAACCTCGCGGGCTTTCTTGCTGAGACCAACAGCTTCTATCTCGCAACCGCCTCGGCCGACGGCCAGCCCTACATCCAGCACCGCGGCGGGCCGAAGGGTTTTGTCAAAATCCTCGACAAGAACACGATCGCGTTCGCCGACTACAGCGGCAACCGGCAGTACATCACGCAGGGCAACCTGTCGGAGAATCCGAAGGCGCATATCTTCGTGATGGACTATGCCCATCGCCGGCGCGTGAAGATCTGGGGCGAGGCGCGCGTGGTCGACGACGACCCGGCGCTGACGCAGTCGCTGATGCCGAAAGGCTACAAGGCGCGGCCCGAGCAGGTCATCCTGTTCCGGATCTCGGCGTGGGACACCAACTGCCCGCAGCACATCCCGCACAAGTTCGACGCCGCCGACGTCGCGCAGGCGCTCGCCGTGCGTGATGCGCGTATCGCCGAACTCGAAGCCGAACTGGCCGCATTGAAGGGCCAGCCGGCTCAAGCGAACTAGGCGGCCTGCTGCACCGGCGACCAGGCGAATTCCGGGTAGTACAGCAGCATCATCCGGTCGACATAGGCGGTGAGGTTGGCGAACTGCTCGGTGCGCTGGCGCAAGGGAGACTCGAAGAACGGCGTCAAAATTCCAGCGAGCGCGCCGAAGGCGGTGGCGTCCATGCCGCACGGCGTCTCGCCCATCAGGAACGCCTTGTCGCCAAGCTGGACCGACAGCGCAAACAGCGAGCGGACGGCGAGATCTGTGTCCTCCTCGGGCGCGTGGCGGCCGAGGCCGCTGAGCAGGTAGTTCTCGGCCACCCGGAACTGCGCATCCTCGCGCATCTTCTCACGCAGATGCAGCGGCGCGCCATCGAAGAAATGCGACGGCCCCTTGGCAAAGTTGTCGGCATCGACCCAGCGCGCGCCAACCAGCGCCCAGTAGACATGGTGCTCGATCATCCGCTCAAAGGCCCAGGCCTGTGCGCGCGCCTGCAGGCTCAATGGTGCGTCGAAGTCGAAACCGTATTTTGCTTCGAGATGCGCGCGGATGAAGGTGGAATCGGCGATGGTCTCGGCCTCGTCGACGATATATGGCAACTGCCCCTTGGGAGAAGCCGGCGGCTTGGCCCTCTCCTTGCGATAGGCGACGCCGGCCATCTTCAGCTGGACCTCGGTCTTGGTCACAAACGGGCTGATCTCCGGCAGCCTGAACCCGGCGCCAAAGCCGTAGAGGGTAATCATGCAAGCTCTCCCGATCTCTTTCAAAGCCTGTCCGACGCTAGTGCCCCCCTGCTGCCACCATGGTGTCAGCAGCAGCAATGCCGGCCATTCCCCTCCTCTTGCCGTGGTGTACGGTCCCTCCGAACCCATGCGACCAACCGCCCCTGCACAAAGGCGCACATTCCCGTGAACGAACGCCATGCCAGCTCGACCATCGCCCAGCGCATGTCGAGGGTCGTGGCGTGGATGGAAACCAGCTGCTCCAGAACAAAGGACTTGGCGGCGACGACAGGCAGGCGGTTTCCGCGGAAGCCGGGTTCATTGAAAAACGTCATGGACAAATTCCCTTCAGTTGAGGTGTTGTCCCGGTATACCCACCCCCTGCTGCCAACATGCTGTCAGCATCGGGCAGGCGCCTTCCAGAAAGCGCACTATCAAGGAAAAGAGATTTGCCATGCGACGCGCCGACCGGCTGTTTCAGATCATCCAGGTGCTCCGGCGCACCCGAAAGCCTTTGACGGCGGACGCGATCGCGGCCGAGTTGGAGACCTCGAAGCGCACGATCTATCGCGACATAACGACCCTGATCGAGCAGCGGGTGCCGATCCGTGGCGAGGCCGGCGTCGGCTACATCCTGGAAAAGGGCTTCGACCTGCCGCCGCTGATGCTGACGCCGGATGAGATCGAGGCCTGCGTGCTCGGGGCGCAATGGGTGGTCGGCCACGCCGATCCGGCGCTCGCCCGCGCCGCGCAGGACCTGATGGCGAAGGTCGCCGAAACCGTGCCCGAACGGTTGCGGCCATTCGTGCTGGAGCCGGCCAGCCGCGCCCGGCGGGCCTGGAACCGGGAGCCGGATCGGATCGACATGGTGCGGACGCGGACGCAGATCCACGAGGGCCGGAAGATCACGCTGAACTATCGCGACGAGCATGGCCGCGACAGCCAGCGCACGATCTGGCCGATCGCGGTCGGCTATCACGAAGCGGTGCGAATCCTCGCGGCGTGGTGCGAACTGCGCAAGGATTTCCGCAGTTTCCGCACCGACCGCGTCGTCGAAGCGGTCTATCACGACGAAAAATATCCGGAACGGCGCGATCTGTTGCGGGCGAAATGGCGGCGCAGCCTGGTCTGGGAGGCGCCCAAGGATACGTGAAAAGGTTACGTGATCCGTCCGCGTTTCCTCTCGCGAAAGCTTCGCTTCCCGGTTAAACGGGCTTATGGATAGCCCCACCCTCGGGATCGAAAGCCCCTGCCAGGCCTGCGGCGCCTGCTGCAGCTACTCCTCCAACTGGCCGCGCTTCACCATCGAGGAGGATGCGGCGCTCGACCTGATTCCGGAAAAATTCGTCAATGAGCGGCTGTCGGGAATGCGCTGCGAGGGCGACCGCTGCTCGGCACTGTCAGGCAAGGTCGGCGAGACGACGGCGTGCCTGATTTACGACATCCGGCCGGAAGTGTGCCGCACCTGTATGCCCGGCGACCCCGAATGCGCGGTAGCGCGCAAACGCCACGGATTGCCGGCGCTGGCTGTCGTTCCTGCGAACGCAGGAACCCATACCGCGTGATCTAGCGGTAGGTCCGCTTAGCAGACGCCTTCCGTAACAACCAAGGCCGGTGGTTATGGGTCCCGGCTCGCGCTTCGCTTGGCCGGGACGACGAGAGATCTCGCCTAACCCTACGCCGTCACCGCCTGCAGATCCTCGTCGTCAACCTCATCCTCGATCGGCTTGAAGGTCGAAAGCGGCTTGGTCGACAACGTGATCGGCTTACGGCTGCCGTAGGTGGATGACGGCGCCGAGCGTGCGGACGGCTCGCGCGACAGTGCGTAGAGTGTGGAACCCACACGGCCGCCAAACTGAATCAGCTCGCGTTCGGTGCAGCTTCCTGCAATCGCAATGGCCAGCGCGTGCAGATGGCTGCGGCGGTAGCAGAACAGCGCCAGCATGGCGCGGACTTCGGAGGAAACGCTCTCCACCAGCAGCGGCAGCCCGTTGGCATTGGCCCGGTACATCTCGCCGAGCAGTTCATCCCGGACCGGACAAAAATCGTTCTCAAATGCGTCGCGGCTCGAAAACATTGCGGTTCTCCTTAACCGGAAGATGCAATGCAATACTCTAATGAAAGGTTAACCAAGGCAGGCAGTAGTGTCCCGGATGTCTTGCCAACCGCAGCCGAATCGGAACTTCGCCGCCGCCAGGCGACTGCGGTAGGGTCGCCCCCTGCCCACATGGCCCCCGAATCAGTCGATGCAGCTTTCATTCACCATTTCGGACCTGCGCCAATGCCCGGCGTTTTTCGACACCGTCGCCGACCGGATCTGGCGGGCGTGGTGGGAGCCGGGCGGCTACCCGCTGGCCTACATCGCCACGCGCCTGCGCGAGAACATGGCGGATACGCCGATCCCCTTCGCCCTGGTCGCCCATGATGGCGAAAGATTTCTCGGCACCACGTCGGTGATCGAATCCGATCTCGAAGAGCGGCCGCAACTGACGCCGTGGGTAGCAGCGGTGTGGGTCGATGAGGACGCGCGTCGCAGCGGCGTGGCGTCGTCGCTGGTGAACCGCGCCACGCAGGATTGCTTCGCGCTCGGTATCAAGCGTGCGTGGCTGTGCTCGCGTCCGCAGCGCCAAGGTTTTTACGGAGGTCTAGGCTGGACCATCGCCGAACGGGATGTCGGTCCACATCGGCAGAACGTTTACTTCCGGGACGCCGAGTTCGATCGTGCCAGGATCAGTTCGCCGCCATGTAGATAGCCAGGCCGAAACCGGTCAAATGGTGCAGCGCCTGATCGACCCCGATCAGCGTCCAGAACCATGGATGCGCCTGCTCCAGCGTCACGCCGAACGACGACGCGATCCATCCCTTGATCCGATCGATCGTGATGTGAATGGCGAAGTCGATCAAGGCGACGAACCAGAACCGCGGCGCGACGATCAGGATGAACGCCATCGCCACCGCGAGATGCACGAGGCAATGCGCCAGCAGCGGCATCGCCCAGCCGGTCTTTTGATCCTTGCCGATCGCCATCCAGGACGTCTGCAGCATGAAATCGGCGATGACGTGCTTCACCGTGAGAAGCAGCATCCATCCCACCAGCGCACCCACCGGGACCGACGACGACATCGAAGGAAACAACAAAGCTGACGCCCTTTGCTGGAACAGAAGAGATGGCGAAAAACCGGAGTCCAGGCTGGTCAGCGCAATATTTCTTTTTCAAACCCGGAAGATTTCGAACGTAGTCGTTATTTATGGCATCCCCCGCGGCGGAATGCACCTGTGAGTAGTTCAAAAATCGCGCGGTGTGGCTGAATGGCGATACCGCGACGTAGATGAACGGCTGCCCGCAAGTAAGGTTACCGATGCCCGGCGGTTTGCAATCCGGCGGCGGCGGGATATCATGGCGTCAGGCGAAATTATCGTTCTTTTCTAGATATTTACGCACTAATAGGAACGACCTATGGCGGCGGTTTGGCGGCCGAGGTCTCCGACCCGGGTAAAGCCATGAGTGCTGAAGGCCCAACGCCGTATCCCGAAATGCCGCAGCGCGGCTCCCGCGTCGTCAAGAGCAACCGCACGCAGATTCTGCTGTTCGCAATTCTGACCCTGATCCTGACGGCGGCGACGGTGTGGGCCGGCAGGGTCTGGCTGCGCAATTCCGAAACGCTGGTCTTTGCCGTCGGCGACGCCAACGGTCCCGAAGCACGCTTCGCATCCCGGCTCGCGAGCGTACTGAAGAACAATTCGTCGCGGCTGCGACTGAAGATCGTGCCCAACGGCGACAATGCAAAGGCGCTGCAGCAGTTCGACCGCAAGGACGCCAACCTCGCGATACTGCGCACCGACGCCAGGATCCCGCCCCGCGCCCGCGCGGTCGCGATCCTCGAACGCGACGTGTTTCTCCTGATCAGCCCCGCCGGCCAGAAGATCAAATCCCTCGCCGATCTCAAGAAAAAGAAGATCGCGATCATTGCCGACAACGAGAGCAGTGCAACGCTGGCCCGCAACATTCTCGAACTTTCGAATATCCCGAACGCCGCGACACAGGTCCAGATGGCCCCGACAGGCGCGACCTTCGACAAGCTGTTCGCTTCCGGCTTCGGCGCCGTGATCAAGGTCGGCCATGCCTCGCAGATCGTGAAGGACAAGAGCTACGAGCAATCCGCAAGGCGCGGCGGCTTCACCCTGAACGCGATCGATTCTGCGAAGGCGATCGCCAGGAAAAATCCTGCCATTTCCGAAGAGACGCTGGCGACCGGCATGCTGTCGGCCTCGCCCGCGGTGCCGGGGGAAGACCTCGATACGGTCGGGCTGGAGTGGCTGCTGGTCGCCCAGTCGAGGCTCCCGACCACGACCGTGAGCGACCTCGCGCGGATCATCTACGAGAACAAGGCCGAACTCGCGCTCGAAAATGGCTTCGCCTCAAGGATCGAGCCCGCTGCGACCGACAAGGATGCCTTCATCGTGGCGCATCCGGGCGCCGCCGAGTACATCAACGACGAGGGCAAATCCTTTGTCGAGCGCTACGGCGACCTGATGTATGTTGCGCTGGCAGCGCTGAGCATCATCGGCACGATCTTTGCCGCCATCTACACCAAGGTCACGCGCATCACGCCGGAGAAAGCAAGCGAGCTTGCGACCGCCATCCTCGATATCGGCGAGCGCGTGGAATATGCCAAATCGCTCGACGCCCTCGACGAAATCCAGGACGAACTGGAAACCATCCTGCGCAACGTGGTGATCGGACTGCGCGACGGCACCATCAGTAGCGACGGGCTCGACACGTTCAAGCTCGGTTATGAATTCGTGCGCGACGAAATCGCCCTGCGCCGCGACCATCTGAAGCGGCATCCGCCTTCGCAGGAAATTGCAACCAGGGATCCTGCCCCAACCCATGACGACAAGGTCGTGGTCGTGAAGACGGCGCATAGCGCGTAAGGGCGGGCGATCGGTATCGGGCAGTCGTCATATTTGCCCGCGGGTCCGGCATTCTGTTCGCGCTTCGATGGGGAACTCGTAAAAGCCGATTGAAGGCCATGCCTCGATAAAGCTCAGTAGGCGACGTCTTTCGCTGTTAGTTACCTGGCATGTGCTGTTGTTGATGACCAACTCGAACCGCGCCGCCCGTCGCACCGGCAAATCACCGGGATTAGTTCAGTTTTTCACAAGCCCCCAGCGAGACAAGGAATTCCCCTGTTTCTCCCTCAAAGAGCGAGAAATGATTTGTGCCGTACAGCGTGAACTTCCCATGTTCGCGCTGAAAGTTGTACGTGTCGGTGGAACCGAGAAAACTTCCCATCGAAGGAGAAAATTCTACGTCGTAATTAATCAGACACCTGTTTGCATGAGAACCGCGAAGATTGTCGATTAGACCGTACTCACCCCCGTCACACCTCGCACGCTTTTCGGTATCACTTACTTCTTTAATCGTGACGAAAAATCTCTCATTAGCCGGATTGATTCGATCGCTAATCACTCGCCTCTGTTCGTCGACCTTCATCCCGGCTGTGCTGCTTACCTTGCAGGCCCATTTGCCGACGCGGGCGCGTTGTTCGGCTTTGACGCACTGGCCGTAAGCCAAAATCTGATCGATGTTCTTTTCCTTCTTGTCCTTCTCAAGTTTAAACGCCGATTCATAGCACACCGCGTGGCTGCTGCTCACGGCGAGCAAGAGACAAGTGGTCGACAACCCCAAGATCCGGAACACCGATTTCATCTGAAGCCTCCGACTAGACAAAGAAGGATCAAGTTCGCTCATCGAATCTACGGAGAACAGCGGTGGCATTTTGCCTCAAGTTTCGAAACGCCAGGAAGGAACCGTGTAATTTCATTGTCGTCGTGGATCTTCAAGCCGTCTGCATCTTTCCTGATTCTAAGTTTGGTCCCTTCGCCTGTGAACGCATTCTTTCATGTCGACGTGTCTGTAACCCAAGCCCCTCTCGGGTCCCTCGCCTGGGCCGCAACTCCGATGCCAATGCGGTCAAGGCCGTGACGAGACCGGACACGCGGCGAGATTACGTGCTGGCATGACGACCTCCGAATATGGATCATCCTGATGCCGGACGGGAGCAGAGCGCTGCTCCGTTCCTGTTGACCTAGATCAAAGGACGTCCGCAATGGGTCCAGAACGCGATATGGCCAGTCCGCGTCTCTGCTTCAACAACGCAAGCGCAACACGGACGGCCGGGACAAACCCGCATGGCGCCAAACCGCGATTCTCAAGTTGACGGAGCACCCGCATATGAGCGAGCAACGACCCTTGCCCGGGCCTCGTCGATCTTGCGCTTGAGGGCGGCCCGCCGCGAATCGGACAGCGGAAAGCTCAGCCCGGAAGGCGGAGTTGGAAGGCTCAATGCCCCCTTTGACTTCGCAAGCTGTCCGACGTTTGCAGTGATCTCCTTCAGCAGCCCTCTGATGGCAGGCTCTATCTTCGCGCAGATGAACCAGCAAACCACGACAAGCATGGCCAGACTGGCCCATACGGCCAGGGAGGCATCCAGGCCGGCGTCGGTCAGGACGCGAATGATCGCAGTGCCGGTGACGTTGTGGGTCAGATAGAGCGGATAGGTGATCAGCCCGAGCGTTCTCAAATAGGCCGGCGCTTCGGGAGCAGCGGTGCCGGTAGCGTTCCTGCTTTTGTTCGCGGCAACGGCAATGAGCAACACCGCCGCGGCCCAGACAAGGATCGGCACAATGGCAGATTGATCAGAGATGGCGGGTATCTGCGCCAAGAGAAAATGGGAGAAATAGTAGATCTCGGCACACCCGGAGAGGCATGTCACGACCACGGCGACCCGTTCGAGAGCCGTCAACGGTCTATTCGCGGAAATGAACAGCCAGATTCCGAGCGCGAAGAAGCAGCCATGGTTCAACAACCATGTTGCGCCCGGCACCCGAAACATCAGGACAACCCAGTAGAACATGTCGGACTGAAACGCGCCCGACAGCACCAGCATGGAGAACGCGTTGAACGCGGCGCTATGGATGGTGAGACCCCAGGCCAGATGCCGCAGCGTGACTTTCTTCGTCAGCAGCGTGCAAAACACCAGCCCATAAAAGGCCATCTCCGCCGCCAACGTCCAATAGACGGCGTCAAGCCATTGACCCTTTATCCCCTTGGGAATGAGCAGCATCGCCTGCAGGTAGGGAAGGAAGAATTCAGACGCCTTCTCACGCGCAAAGAAGAGCAGGACGATGAGGCTCAAAGTGGAGGCAATCCAGACCGCCGGATAAAGCCGAAGCGCACGGCCGAACAGAAACTCTCTCGCCGTCGCGTTGCTCGCGGAGTTCGCAATGACGAAGCCGGAAATGACGAAGAAGATTTCAACGCCCACCCAGCCGAACCAGGTGAAAGGCGCGGCGTTCGGAAATTGAACGTCGGCGGCGAAGTGATGCTCAAAACTCTGGGGGGCGCCGATGGAAGCCCCGGCCCAGGAGTAGAACATCAGGTGAAAAATCGCGACGCCGAGAGCAGCCCCGAAGCGCAGCGGATCGAGCAACGAGAAATAGTTTTTCACGGGAATTCACCGCAATCATGAAATATTCCCGTTGCAAATACTGGGTTCGTTCAAGGCCCTCTTTGACGAACGTCACACATGGGTCACACACGCCCTTGCGCGCTTTCAGGCGCACAGGCCGGGCAGCCCGCCACGCAGTTTGAGGCACCGCCCCGAGGCGCGAGCGGCACTGGCCGCTCGATCGTCCGGGGTCACTCCGATGGCTTGACGCCGAGATCGCGCAGGATGCGGAGCATCACGTCACTGTCGCGCTTGAAAATACGAGCCGTCGTTTCAATGTCGGCTGGGGAAGATAGTATAAAGTTGTTCAGCATCTGCTGAACCTTGGGATCGGAGCCGGCCTGAATCAACATCGGCGAGAGCCGCTCCACGATCTCCTTTGGCGTGCCGGCCGGTACGGCGAAGGTGGTGAATGCGCGCAGGTCGTAGAAGTCGCCGATAGCGCCCTGCTCGGTCATCGTGGGCGAATCCGGATACGGTGGCAGGCGGCTTCCGACCACACCGATCAGGTTTCCAGTTCCCGCCTGGATGACGGGCGCTGCAGCGGCATAGCTCCCCGCGGCGCCATCCAGCGTCTGTCCAGCGATGTCATTCCACATCGGCGCCTCGCCGCGGTACTGGATGACCTGGAACTTGATGCCGTACTGCTTCGCGATCGTCTCGATGAGGACGTGCGGCGTCGAACCCACGCCGTACGATCCCCAGTTCAGGCTGCCGACCTTCTTTGCATATTCGACGAACTCTCGAAGGTTCGTTGCGCCCGTCTTCTTTGCCGCCACCACCGGACCGCCAGCGCCGCTGACCATCGTCAGATAGATGAAGTCCTTTTCGGGATCGTATGGCAGGTCCTTCACCGTAACCCGGTTCTGGATCAGTGACGAAGAGATCGTGCACAGGATGGTGGTGCCATCCGGTTCTGCGCGCTTCGCTTCCGTCACGCCGATGACGCCACCGGCGCCGGCCTTGTTTTCGACGATGACCGGCTTTCCCAGCTGCCGCGCCATGTAGTCGCCAAAAGCCCGTGCGATGCCATCCGTCTGGCCGCCTGGCGGATATGGCACGACGATACGAATGGGCCGGGCCGGCCACGAGGATTGCGCCTGCGATTTTACGGAAGGGATGCACAACAGCGCCGCCGAACCAGTCACGAATGTTCGCCGTGTCAGCTTTTTCATTTTTCCTGCCCCTGGTGTTTTTTGATATTTTCTTGTTCCGGACGTGAGCGCACAACTCACCGCCTGACTTGGTGAAGAGCTATCACGGCGAGGTCATTCAGGCGATGTTCGCTGAGGTGACATTTCGGCACACGGGACCGTGCCTGCTTATATTCTTCGACAAGGAAAATGAGGGATGGCAGGGACAAGCCCGGCCGTGACGCCAAACCACAACTCTCAGGATGACGAAACGCTCGCATACGAGCTGGCAACCGCCCTTGCCCGGATCTCGGCGATCTTGCGCTTGAGCGCGGACTGCCGGGGATCGGGCAGTGCCGCGGCGCGCGCTTGCGCCACGGCATCGGCGAGATCGGGCAAAGCCAGCACGCCGTCGAAGGTCGGCTTGGCAAGGCCGTCGATGATTGCATTCCAGTCCGCCATGCCCTGGCGATAGACGTCGCCATAGCCGTGGATCATGGTAGCAGTCTGCACGATTTCGGACGCCGCCGCGGGCTGCCTGGTCAGGCTGCGGTCGATCATGTGCAGCCAGCGCTCGACCCAGACCCGTTCCTTGGCGTAGCGCACCGAGTAACGTCGCCACCGGCGCAATCCCGCGCCCATCTTCAGGCGGAGAATGCCGAACCAGCTCTTCGAGCTGAAGCGAAGCTTGACGTTCCTGTGGTTCCAGCCGGCCCATTCGAGCGCATCGAGCAGATACTCGGCGATGACGGCGGGGAGCACGCTGACCAGTTCATCGAGCCGGAACTTCCTGACGTCGACGGATCTTGGCTGCGCGCGGGAGCGATCGGCCACCCCGGCCAGCTTCAACTGTGCAATCCGGATCAGGTCTTCATAGCTCATGCGCGCCGCCATCAGCCGCGCGATCTCGGTCAACATGGCGTCGTCGACGCCGCTCTTGCCGACGAAGCGCCGTAGCCTGTCGACATAGAGCTGCGCATAGGCCGTGCCTTGATACTCGATCAAAAGATGGATTGCATCGCTGGCCACCGCCATCACAGGCTCCGGCAAACCTTCGGGCAGGATCGGCGGCGTGTCGTCATCCTCGCCGATGAAATCGGCGAGCAGATAACGCAGCGACGACAGGATACCGCGGTCTGACACTCCCTGCTCCCGGCCTCTACGCGGGTTTCGGCTCGGTCGCGAAGGCCGTCTGCTGGGCCAGCCGCTTTTCCAGCGTTTCGATGTTCTGAAACAGCCGGGCGCTGGCGAGGCGCAGGAAATAGAAGCCGAAGGCCGGATTCTGCACGTAGAGCTCCTCGACCTTGGTGTAGCTGACGCTCAGGATGAGCCCGGCTTCGATGCATTCCAGCGTCTGGGTTCGCATATTGGATGGCGACAGCATGCCGAGTTCGCCGACGATGGCGCCCACCGGCAAGACGATGCCTGACTCGACCAGCTTGAACTTTCCGCTGACGATATAGAGCATGTCCTCGGCCTTCTCGTCCTTGTAGAACAGGATCTCGCCGGCGGCACAATCGCGCTCGGTCATGAACGGCTTCAGCCATTCCATCGACAGGTCGCTGTTGACGGATTTCTTGACGTCACGCACCAGTTGCAGCATCTGATGCAGGCGATAGGAATTGACGAGCAGCATGGCCAGTTGCACCACCATGACCAGGTAGTTGCGGGCCGGGATCGCAGTAATGATCAGGATGACGTTGGCGAGTATGCCGAAGACCCGCAGCGGGATCATGGTCTTCATCGTGGTGGTGGCGACCACGAAAATTGTCGCGAACAGCGCGCCGGCGGTTCCTGCGTGCTGAGCCAGATGAGACGTATCCATTGGATGCCAGCCAATTTTCTTCAGGAGGGAACGTGTTCACGATTCTGTTGCAGTGCCCATTACCGTAATGTCCGCAACGCACCTTTGATATACGAGGAAAGAACTACGTTTTGTCGCGATTTTCACGATTCCTGAGCAAAAATTCGTGCTCTTCCCGCTGTTGGGACAAAGCCGACCGGCGCCAAGGTACGAGAAGCCGCTTGACCGAACTCCCGCGGGCGGGCTCCCTGGCCCGGCCATACGGCGCGCTCCGCCGAACGGACAACGAGAAGGAATAATGGAGAACAGGATGTCCGAGGAAGCCAGCGCGCCGGTGCTCGAAGTTGCGGGCGCGCGCGCCACCATCCGCCTCAACCGGCCAAAACATCTGAACCGGCTGCAGAGCGAGGACCTCGATCATCTCATCACGCTGTTCGACCGCATCGAGGCCGACGCCGCAATCCGCGTGCTGGTGCTGACCGGGACCGGCCGCGCTTTCAGTGCCGGCTACGACCTCAACTCGGTCGCCGACCGCGCAGCCAGCGCGAACGAGCAGCCAAGTGCAGGATCGGCGTTCGAGGTCGTCGTCAACCGGCTGGAGGATCTCGGCGTGCCGACGATCTGCCGGCTCAATGGCGGCGTCTATGGCGGCTCGACCGACCTGGCGCTGGCCTGCGATTTCCGCATCGGCGTCGACACGGCGGAGATGTTCATGCCGGCGGCCCGCCTCGGGCTGCACTACTACAAGAGCGGCATCGCACGCTATGTCTCGCGGCTTGGCGTCGACAATGCAAAAATGCTGTTCCTGACGGCACAGAAAATCCCGGCGCCGGAGATGCTGCGGATCGGCTACCTCACCGCGATGGTGCCGGCGGAAGCGCTGGACGGCGAAGTCGACCGTCTCGCCACCATCCTTGCCGGCAACGCGCCGCTGGCAATGCGCGGCATGAAGCGCGCGATCAACGAATTCGCCCACGGCAAGCTCGACGAGGAAGCCGCCGACCTCCGCCACCGCGACAGCATGCGCAGCGGCGAGATCAAGGAAGGCATCCAGGCCTTCTCAGAGAAGCGGCCGCCGAAGTTCTGATTTGACCGCTGTTCGGTCGAGCCATATGGTACCCGCCGCGGTGCAAGCCGCACCCGGGCCCGCGGGAAGGGTTGAACCCACTTGCAGCTTTCGAGCGACATCTAGAGCCTTTGTGCAGCCGGTATTGCGGGCCTTCGGCGTG
>PNLC01000041.1 GCA_013822885.1 Bradyrhizobium sp. | reverse complement strand
TTTGTTTGGTCGTGGAATCCGGCGGCAGGCGATGCGGCTCGGCCGCAGGCGTCGCCGCGCCGCTGCTGCGCCCTGCTCCGCCCCTCTGTCCGGATGGCGACGGCGATGGGGTCGCTGCGGGTTGCTGCTGCGGTGACGCCGCAGGGGCGTCCTGGGCCCGCGCTCCGGCCGCACCACACAAGGCCAGAAGTGTGACGGCCAGGCGCATATGACGCTGTGCCGTGAATCGAAAAACCATGCCTTTGTTCCCTGTTTCACGCAATCTGGCCGTAGCCTCCGCTCGACACTGCGACAGTCGGGCTGTGCTACACAACAGGAGGAAATGGGCGGAAATCACAATCGCGACAGTCTTGCGTGAAGCAATCCGCCTAAGGGTCTGGCGCGCCTCAAGGTTGTCCTCGCGGACCGTTAGGTGATAACCATCGGTCCCGGCGGGCCAACCGGCAAATATTTTTGCCTGAAGCATGCAACCATTCCGGCGCTGGCGCGACTAACGAACCTGCGCTCTCCAATGGGGTCCAAAATGAAGTTTGCGATTGTTGTCAGCCTCGGCCTGCTGGCGTTGGTTTCTCCCGCCGCGGCCCAGTCTCCGGTCGCGGTTGTCGAGGACGTTCAGGGCAAGGTGACCGGTGCCGAGTTCATGGACTACGTGACGCCAAAATCCGTTATCAAAATCGGAGAGAACGGCTCGATCGTTCTCAGCTACATGAATTCCTGCCGGCGTGAGAAGATCAGCGGCGTCGGCACGGTGATTGTCGGCACCGAGGAGAGCAACGTCCACCTCGCCGAAGTTCAGGCTGAGAAGACGAGTTGCGATTCCAAGCAGGCGAACGCAACCACCCGGCAGACCAGCGGTGTCGCCGCCACCGTGCTGCGCAGCGTCGATCAGAGCAAATCCGCCTTGCCGGAACCGCAACTCACCCTTTATGGCACCTCGCCGCTGGTGGAGGCCAAGGGACGCGGCAAGCTTATCCTGCAGCGCATCGACGTTCCCGGCGAGCGCCAGGAGATCAGCCTGGGCGGCACCCAGCTCAAGGGAAAGTTCTTCGATTTCGCCAGCGAGAACGTCGCGCTGGTCCCCGGCGGACTCTACAGCGCCACGTTCAAGTCCTCGAAAATCGTGTTCCGGGTAGACCCGCAAGCCAAGCCCGGCGCGACGCCGATCGTCGGCCGGCTGCTCCGAATGGAATAGGCGTGTCGGGCAAGCCAGCTTGAGAAAGCCATCTTGAGAATAAGGCGCACCACGCGCGACAGGCTTGTGATCGCGGCCATCGCGCTGGTCTGCGCGGCGGCTTCGGTTTCTCCGATCGCCCGGCCGATCCGCGGGCTCTCCATCGACCTCCTCACCGCGCTGCGCTGGGAGCTTTTCGGCAGAAGACACGACCCTGCCACCTCGCCTGCCGTCGTCGTCGCGATGGACGAGGAGAGCTTGCGCACCCCACCTTTCAAGGGTTCGCCGATGCTGACCTGGACCGGCGAGATCGGCCGCGTGCTGGCTGCAACGCTCGAAGGCGGCGCCAGGGTCGCCGGCTTCGACGTGGTGATTCCGAATTCGCTCGAGCAATCAGAGATACCGTTTGGGGACGGCGTGCTGGGCGAAAAGGTCCGCGGCTTCGACCGCGACTTCCTGCGCTCGCTTGCCGGCGCATCCGCTAAGGGCAAGGTGGTGCTGGGCGAAGTCCTGGGCGGCCGTCCGATCATGCCCTCGCCGGGGCAGCGCATCGCGGTACGCCAGCAGCAGAATATCCGGCCGCTCAACGACCATACCGACAGCGACGACGTCGTGCGGCGGCTGCCGCTGACCTTTACCCTCGACGGCGCGAAGATGCCGACCATGGCAGTCGAACTGGCGGCACGGGCGCAGGCAAGCCCGCCGCAATTCGACGAACGCGGAAGGATGACGCTGGCAGGCTACCCGGTGCCGGGCCGGGTGCCGAACACGATGACGTTGAATTTCGAAGGCGGCGCCGACGACATCCCGACCTTCTCGTTTGCCGATCTGCGGGCGTGCGCCGTCAAGAACGACAAGGATTATTTCCGGCGCTGGTTCGACGGCAAGGTCGTCATCTTCGGCACCGTCCTCGATATCGAGGATCGTCGCATGACGTCGAAACGCTTTGCGACCGGCATCGAGGGCGCGCGCGTGCCGCGCTGCGCGGCCGAAAGCACGCCTGTCATCGCAGGCTCGCGGGTCAGCACGATCGCCGGCGTCTATGTCCATGCGACTGCGGTCAACAATCTGATCGCGCGCAACGCGGTGGTCGAACCCGGACCGCTGGCGCGCCTCTCGATCGCAGCTCTGATCGCCGCACTCGCCGCAGCCGCCGCCTGGACGTTGCGGCCCGTCGTCGCGTTCTTTTCCTGGGCAGCCATGATCGCGCTTGGCGTGGCCGGCGCCACGATTGCCTTCAATTACGCGCTGGCGCTCCCGGTCGTCGAGCCGATCCTGGCGAGCATTCTCGCCCTCGCCGCCACGATCGGCTTCCGCTTCGTCATCGCCGACAAGGACCGCCGCCTGCTGCAGAAGAGCTTTGCGCTCTATCTCGCCCCGCACGTCATCAACCGGATGCTCTCGTCGAACAAATTGCCCGAACTCGGCGGCGAGACCCGCAACGTGACCGTGTTCTTCTCCGACATCGAAGGCTTTTCGCTGATCGCGGAAAAGATGTCGCCCGACGACCTGATGTCGCTGATGAACGAATATCTTTCCGTCATGACCGACGTCATCGAGAGCCATGGCGGATATGTCGACAAGTATATCGGCGATTCGATCGTGGCGGTATTCGGCGCGCCGGCCGACGATCCTGATCATGCGGCCAATGCGGCTCGCGCGGCGCTGGACTGCTGCACGCAACTGGTGGAGCTCAACGCGTCTTCGGCCTGCTTCCACGAGAACAAGCTGGCACAGCGGATCGGGATCAATTCCGGCGAGGCGCTGGTCGGCAATTTCGGATCACAGCGGCGCTTCAATTACTCGGTCATGAGCGACGCCGTGAACCTGGCTTCGCGGCTGGAGGGCGCAAACAAATTCTACGGCACGACCATCATCGCCTCCGAGACGACGGTCGCCCTTGCCGGCGGCGATTTTGCCTGGCGCGAACTCGACGCGATCAGGGTCAAGGGACGAACCCAGGCACTGAAAATCTACGAACTGATGGCGCGGGTGGGCGAGCTCACGTCCTCACAGCAGGCCTTGATCGCAAACTACACCAGCGGACTCGCGCACTGGCGCGCGCGCGAATTCGCACGCGCTGCGACGGCCTTTGGCCGTTCAGCCGACGCCGACCGGCCGGCCTCGCTGTTTTGCAAGCGGGCCCGCGAATTGGCCGACAATCCTCCGGGTGAGGATTGGGATCCGATCAGGACGCTGCAGGAGAAATGACGCGGAACGAATAACCGTCCATGCGCCAAAGCTACCTCAGCATGGCTACCTCAGACAGCTTTCAATAACCGATGCCGATCATCAGGACGAATTGCCTGCCGCACCAGGCGCCGTAGCAATCACGGCTCCAGAGGCTCGCGGGGGCGTATCGATCGCGCCGATAATCGCGCGCTGCGGCGAACCTGACACGCTGTGCCGTCCTGTGCCTGACGCCGGGCGCCATGGTCCTCGCGCTGGTGCTTCTTACCTCGCGGCCAAATGCGGATTCCGCCGCCTGGGCCGGCAGCGTTGTCGACAGCATGCTCAGAGCAGCGACTGCGGCGAACGGCAGCATCGAGCTGATGTAGCGGGCCATCGAAGAAGTCTCCGAGTGAGGGACGCGGATTACAGGGCAGCCCGGATTAACCCCGCACAATGTGGCAATTATCAGAAGCCGACGCCAATGATGGCCTGGGCTCTGCCGCTGCTGCTGCCACCACCACCACTCACGATGCTCGGCCGCGCCACGGCCTGCTGGCGGATACGCGGTGCTTCCGGCGCAGGCCGCGCCCGCCGCGGTTCCTCACGATCGGGTTGACGGCTCGTCTGCTTGCGCCGCGACCGTGCGTTTTCCTCGTCTTCGTTCTTGCGCGAGGCGGTCGCCGGCGCCTTTGGCTTCTCATCGGCGACGCAAGTCTCGCCCTTGAGCGTCTCGCCGCTCCTGCATTCGATCGGGCAGACGCGGCTGGTGTGCCTGCCAAGCTCCGCGACCAGCTTGGTCGTCACGCTGACATTGTCGGACGGCAGGCCTCCGATCGACAAATACCTGCCAAGCGCCGCGCTCGTAGGGGCGGTCAGCTTTCCGTCGGGCTTGCCGTTGAAGCAGCCGAGCCGGACCAGTTCGGTCTGCGCCGAGTGGACGAGCTCGGGCGAATTGGGCTGCGCGGCTGCGCGCTTGGCCGCTTCGGCCGCAAACGTATTCAGGGTCGCAACGACCGATCCGCCGAGCCGGTCACACGTGAGCTCCCTGGCAAAGGCTTTCAGATCGTCGATGCCCGATCCCTCACTGCCCTTGGCGGTGATCTGTTCGAGCTTCGTTTGTTCGGCCTTGCACGCCACCTCTTTCGCGGCGGCGAGTTCCGCCTTCTTGCGCGCCTCATCGGCTTCGCGCGCCTGCTTTTCGCTCGCAGCCTTCGCCGCGGCGGCCTCGAGCTCGGCCTTGCGCTTTTCCTCGTTCGCCTTGCGCTCGGCGTCGGCCGTCTTCGCCTTCTGTTCGGCTTCGGCCGCCTTGGCCTGCCGCTCGGCCGCCGCGCGCTGCGCTGCGGCTTCCGCGGCGGCGCGATCCCGTTCGGCCTGTTCGGCTCTTTGCTTGGCTTCGGCAGCCTTGCGCTCGGCTTCGGCGGCCCTCGCCTTCTGCTCGGCCTCCGCTGCCCGGGCGCGGCGCTCGTCGTCTTCCCGCTTCCTGGCGGCGGCCTGCTCGGCCCGGATCTGTTCAGCCTGGCGCTGCGCTTGCTCCGCCGCCTTGCGCGCCGCCTCACGCGCTTCGCGCGCCTGCTGTTCGCGCTCCTGGGCCGCCTTCTTCAGCACGTCAATGCGCTGCTGCGCGTTCACCGTCAGCGGTGAATCCGGGAAGCGCCGGATGAACCGCTGCAACGCGGTTGGATCCGTCGCGTCCTTCACCCTGTCCCACTCCAGCGACTCCCTGGTCGGCGTATCGCGGCTTTGCGTCGGCGGCTGCGGAAGCGCTGCGAGATTGACGTTGGGCTGGTTGCTCAGGGCCTCGATCTGGGCGCGGGCAAGATCGGCATAGAAGCCGGTGGGGTGCGTGCCCAGGAACACTTCCCAGGCGCGCTTCGAGCCGATCTGCTGGACCAGTTCGTAATCCGCCTTGACGTCGGTGGCGGGCGCTTCGCGCACGACCGCCGGCGCCGGCACGAGCGCGATATTGCCGCCGCCGAGCGAACCGTAGACGAACGGCTCCTGCCGGCTCGCGGTCACCCGCAAGACCTCGTCCCTGACCCGCCCGAAGGCGAGACGGACGTCGAGACCGGGGACGGTGAGGTTTTTCAGGACTGCCGTCGTGAACGGGCTGTGCAGGCCATCGCCGTCGTCGGCCGTCGAGCCGGCCTTCGCGGCATAGGCAATCAGCGTATCCGTGCTGGTCGGCTCGACCTTGCCAAGGCCCGCCACGACCGCCCGGGTGGCCATCTTCCGCTCGCGGCGCATGACCCGGACGAAGGGATTGTCGCGGCAGGCATCGAGGACGATCAGCCGCAGGCGTTTGGCGCCATCGGCCGAAGACACCAGCCGTTCCAGCGGGATTGCCTCGTCTTCGGCATCGCGGTCGCTGGCGAGCCGCGCATCGACCGGAATGAGGTAGTTGACCCCGCTGATCTCGAGACCGTGGCCGGCATAATAGACGACGGCGATATCGGCCTGGTCGGCGGTGGTTTCGAACTTGCGGATCGCGCGCTTGAAATCGAGATTGCCGACGTTGAGCATGACATCGACGGTGTCGAAGCCCGCATCGCGGAACATCTTTGCTACCGCGCTCGCATCCCGCGATGGATTGGCCAGTTGCGGTACGGTCTGGTAGCTGGAATTGCCGACGATCAATGCCACCCGCTTCTCGGCCCGGGCCGGATCGGCGGCAAGCATCATCGGGAGGAAAAATCCCCCGATCGCAGCCACCAATGTGACAAGGCGCTTGAGCATTCGCATTCCGGCGCGAGCTAATGGTCCGCGCCACAATCCAATTCGGGCGTTCTCCGGGCGGAACGGCGGCATTCCCGAAATGTGCCGACGTCCAAAGCAATATCGTCTCGGCGGCCGCCAATCAATCCAGATGCCGCTGAGCAGGCGCGGGATCCGACCATCAAATCATGGAACAGATCCCCCGACCCGACCATATGCCTCGACTGGCCGGTTCGCAGCGTGACCTGTCTCACTAAGAGGCAAAAGTTGGCATGACGGCCTTACTTCATTACCGGATCCGGCGCACCTCGGCCCCGCAGAATGTTGCCCGAATGGTACAGGAACCGAGATTCACTTCCTTAACGGGGTCTTAAGCCAGCGCGCCGCTTTCGAGTTGGCCGCGCTTCATCTAGTTTTTTCCGAGACATTTTTTTGATTTCGATTCTTTGTTTTGGGGACGAGAATGAGCGTCATTTTAAAGTCAGTCCGCCACTCGGGCCTGCTCGCCTGCGCTGGTCTTGCCGGCCTGCTGCTGGCTTCGCCCGCCGCGTTCGCCCAGGCTCCGCCTCCGCTCACCACGTCGTCCATCAACTGCACCACCACGCAGTTCTCGACCCCGGTCACGATCAACAACATCGGCACCCTTGCGATCCCCGCAAGCGCCGCGAGCGCCGCCATTTCGGCTGCGATCGGCAACGTCAGTACGGCCTTCCTCACCCAACAAGGCAGCGCCTTCGTTTCGGCGCCGGCAAATCCTGCACCCGATCAGCCGGGCGGCGGCGTGTGGGCGCGCGGCGTCGGCGGTCAGGCCGACCTCAGCTCGACATCGAGCTCCGTCGGCCTTTCGACCCAGGGCGGCGCCGTCATCAATACCGCCAACACCAACTGTAACAACCAACAGCGCCAGACCTTCGCGGGCGCGCAGGTCGGCGCCGACATCGCCCGCCTCAACTACGCCGGCTGGAATCTGCACCTCGGAACGACGGCGGGCTATCTCGGCTCGAGAACCACCGACAATGCGGGCTTCGGCAACGATTTCGAAGTCCCCTTCTGGGGCACCTACTTCGTCGCCACCAACGGACGCTTCTTCGCCGACGTGATGGTTCGCCAGGAGTTCTACAATATCAACCTGAACAACCCGGGCCTCGCCTTCAGCAACCAGCCGGTCGGGGCCCACGGCTGGTCGATCTCGGCATCGACGGGCTACAACTTCGATATGGGCCAGGGCTGGTTCATTGAACCGTCGGCAGGCTTCATCTATTCGAAGACCTCGGTCGACACCTTCACCGCGCCCGGCGTCGCCGGCACCAACTTCACCGGCATCACCGGCGTCATTCAGACCGGTGATGTGACGAGCCAGATCGGCCGCGCGTCGGTGCGCGTCGGCAGGGCCATCGCGACGCCGGACGTGATCTGGCAGCCGTTTGCTTCGGCCAGCGTGTTCCACGAGTTCGCCGGCGATGTCAGGTCGAACTACACATCCCTCAACGGCGAAGTTCTCGGCGCGGCCTTTACGTACAGCCAGGCCACGACGACATCCCGCGTCGGCACCTATGGCCAGTACTCGCTCGGCCTAGCCGGGCAGATCGTGAACACGGGCTGGCTCGGCTTCGTGCGCGTCGATTATCGTAACGGCAACAACATCGACGGCTGGACCGGCAATGCCGGCATTCGCTACCAGTTCACGCCCGAAACCATCGCCGCCATCATGCCGACCAAGGCTCCGAAGTCGCCGATCCCGGTCATCGGGGTAACGAACTGGACCGGCTTCTACGCCGGCGGATTCTTCGGCGCTGCCGGCGGCGGCACCGACATCGAATTCCCGGCCACGCCCCAGGCCAGCAAAAGCCCCTGGGTGTTCGGACCGATTGGCGGCTTGCAGGTGGGCTATAACTATCAATTCGCCAACAACTGGGTTCTCGGCGTTGAAGGCGACATCGCGTGGGCCGATATGCACGGCGGACGGAGCGCCGGCGTTGAGTTCAACAATCTGGGCTTCAATTCGGCCTTTTTCGGCCTCCAGGACAAGACCTCGTGGATCGGCACGGCCACGGCACGCGTCGGCTATGCCTGGGGCCGTACGCTCCTTTACGGCAAGGGTGGCGCGGCATTTGAAGACAGCCGCATCAGCGCGACCTGCTTCAATCCGCAGGGTGGCGCGCTGGGCGTTCCCAACCTCTGCACCAACCAGGCAGGCGTGGTGTTTGCGAACGGCACGGGTTTCGGCACCTCAAGCACCCGCGTCGGCTGGACCATCGGCTACGGCGCTGAATTCGACCTCGGCAGGAACTGGTCGGCAAAGGCCGAGTACGACTATCTCTCGTTCGGCCGGCACACGGCGTTGGCGTCCGACGGCACCACGACGATCACCGACCGATCCGACATCAGCCAGGTCAAGGTCGGTTTGAATTACCGCTTTGCGCCCATGACGGCGGTTGTCGCCAAGTATTGAGACCGGGGGCGGCCGGCAGGACCCGGACGAATTTGGGGCGTAATTGGGCGATCGCATCCTGCGGTCGCCCAATTTCGTTTGCCCGGGAAGTCTGACCGGACCATCTCGACAAGGCCTGCCAAGGTGTATAGACGAGCGCGGCGCAATCCGGCGTCACCATGAGTTCGTTGCCCGATGACCAGCTCCCATCGATATGACCGGATCGCCTTTGTCGCGAGCGCGAGCGCCGAGGCGCAAGACGCGCTGGCCCAGCTCACCAAGCGCTACGGCAACCACGAGGCCGACGATGCCGATGTCGTGGTGGCGCTCGGCGGCGATGGATTGATGCTGCAGACGCTGCACCGGCACATGCGCTCGGACAAGCCGATCTACGGCATGCACCGCGGCACCGTCGGCTTCCTGATGAACGAGTTCACCACGCACGACCTGCACACGCGGCTCGCGGCGGCGCGGGAATCCAAGATCAACCCGCTCCTGATGCGCGCCACCGACATCCACGGCGCCGTGCATCTGCATCACGCCATCAACGAAGTCGCGCTGTTTCGCCAGACCAACCAGGCGGCGCATCTGCGTATCCTGATCGACGAACACGAGCGCATGCCGGAACTGATCGCCGACGGCATTCTGGTGGCGACGCCGGCCGGTTCGACGGCCTATAACCTCTCCGCGCAGGGGCCGATCCTGCCGATCAACGCGGCACTGCTGGCGCTGACCCCGATCAGCGCGTTCCGCCCGCGGCGCTGGCGTGGCGCCCTCCTTCCCAACACCGCCTTCGTGGTGATCGAGGTGCTCGAGGGCGAAAAACGCCCGGTCGCCGCCGCGGCCGACCATGACGACGTGCGCGACGTGCAGCGCGTCGAGGTGCTGTCCGACAAGACGATCTCGATGCGGATGCTGTTCGACCCCGGCCACAGCCTGGAAGAACGCATCCTGCGCGAGCAGTTCGGATACTAATTTCGCAACGGCAGACGCCCTCGGAGGGCCGGTTTGCAACCCTTCATTAACTGCCGCCGCGATACGGTTAACGCCGGGTATACCCGTCTTGGCCGGACCGAACCATGTATCGTATCGACTTCAACAAGCTGCGGTTCCTGATTTGCGACGACAATCCGCACATGCGCCGCATCCTGCGCACGCTGTTGCATTCGTTCGGCGCACGTGAGGCCTATGAGGCCGAGGACGGCGCCACCGCGCTCGAAATGTACAGCCACTACGTACCCGATATCGTCATCACCGACTGGGCGATGCCGATCTTCGACGGTCTCGAACTGGCGCAGATGATCCGGCAGCCGGACTCCAAGGGTAACCCCTACGCGCCGATCATCATGCTGACGGGACATTCGGAGAAGCGCCGCGTCACGGTCGCGCGCGACGCCGGCGTCACCGAGTTTCTGGCGAAGCCGATCTCGGCCAAGGGACTCTACCAGCGCATTCTCAACGTCGTCGCCAACCCGCGTCCCTTCATCAAGACCAAGACCTATTTCGGTCCGGACCGCCGGCGCAACACCAACAACGCCTATATCGGCCCCGAACGCCGCGTCGGCGGCGAGATGGAAGTCCTGCAACAGCCGTCACTGCTCGACAAGGCACGGACCAGCGTCTAGCGCTGCCCTGGAGAAATCATCATGGCGAAAGAAAAACCCGGGTCGCTGCAGATCAAGTCGTTTGCCGATCATCACGTCATCACGCAGCCCAATCCCCTGCGCAAGGTATTGCTGCGCGTCCCCGAATCCGACCTCGACGATCCGGTCGGGCGCGCGGAAAAGGCGCTTGCGGGACTATCCGGCGAATTCAAGAACTGGATGACCATCGAGGCCGACCGGCTCTCGGCAGCGCATGCGGCGATTCTCGGCGACGGGTTCGCCAGCGACAACCGCGAGGAGCTGTTTCGCGCTGCCCATGACATCAAGGGCGATGCCGCGACCTTCGGCTTCCCCTCCGCAGGTGCTGCCGCCGAAAGCCTGTGCCGCATCATCGAACACGCACCCGACCTCGACGAGGTTCCTGCGAGTCTGATAACCCATCACATCAACGCCATTCAGGCAATTGTGCGCGAACGCACCAAGCTCGACACCACTGTGATGGCAAGCGCCCTGAGCAGGCAGTTGCGCGGGGTTGCGGACGAATTTTTGGTGAAGGTCAACCGCGACCGGCCCGAGCATCTCGAAGCCATCCTGGCGCCGAGTATTGTGCCCGCGGAATAGATGACCGTCTCCCACGCGTCGTCCCGGCCTTGCGCCGGGACCCATACGCCGCGGCCGGTGTGATAGGCACGGTCGAAGACGGCTTCGCTTTCAACAAGTCACGACGGCAATCGGCCAACGCAGCGCATCGGCCATCTCGCCCCATCGATAGATCACGCGGTATGGGCCCCTGCGTTCGCAGGGGCGACAGCGGATGTGTTGCCGGATGTGTCCCCTACGCCGCGATCAGATCGCGCGCCGGCGGAACGAACGCCTCGTCGGCGACCAGCTCGTCGCAGAACGTGCGGGCTTCCTCGCGCGCGGATTCGGTCGCGAAGCGGCGCAACACGATCAGGAGCGGCTCGGCAGCCTGGCGATCGGTCGCGCAATGGGTCAGCACGCGTTCGACCATGCGGCGTCGCAGGCTTGCAGCGCCGCCCAGCGTATCGACATAACCGGTCTCGTGGCTGACCTCGAGCGCGACGCGAAAGGCGCCGAAGGTGGACTCGGGGAAACCTGCGCGGATGAGAAGCGCCTGCACGCTGGCGCCGCCGCGGTCGTGCAGCAGTGCCGTAACGCGGGCGAGCGGCAGGTCCGCCAGTTCGGCAAGCGATGACTCGAACAGTTCGAGATTGCCCGACAGCAGCGCGCGCAGGATCAGGCCCGCGGTCAACTGTCCGGTAGCACGCAAATGCTGCACCAGGCCCTGCATATCCTTGCCACGCGAACACGCCGCAATATTCACCGCCGAGCGCTCGCGCGCATCATTCGCAAGCCGCCCTGCCCGGTCGGCACTCAGCCAGTTTCGCGCAACAACGAATTGCGCCAGCGTATCGGTGAGCTTGGCGACCAGCGCCGCGCGCGTGGCGGCGGGCAGCCCTTCCAGAACCAGCAACGCCTCCCGGATCGCGGCGAGATGGCCGTGACGTTCGACGATGCGATCCCATGAGAACGGCGCCAGTTCCGCATGGGCGTTTTCGATCAGTTCGAGGGCCGCGGCGGCAGAGCCAACTTCGGCAATGGCGGCGGAGACCGAAGGGGGCAGATTGATGCGGCGGGCGATGGCGCATTGGATGTCGCTGGCGCCGGTGGCGACGATGTCGACGAGGTCGGCGTCGATCAGAAGCGGTGAATATTCGAGAACCGGCAGCGCGATCGACGGCTGGTCGAGCGAGAGCGCCTGCACGATCGCCGCCGGCGCTTCCACGCTGCGCGCGAACACCTCCGCCATTGCCTGGCGAACCAGCGGAGAAGGATCGTCGAGCAGCATCAGCAGCGCGCCTTCGGCAGCGGTGCGATCCTCCTCGGTGAGATCCGAGATCAGCCAGGCCCGCGCCAAGGCCCGGGTTGCCTCTGCCCGCTCGCCTGCCGGAGCGGTACGAATCCAACTGATGAACTGCCGAACTATCATGGTCTGGCTTACGCAACCTGTTACGACACCGTGACGCGGTGCCACTGTCATACAAAATAAACCATGACGCTTAACAAAGGGTTCACCATAAACGGCTGGTTTGATTGACGTTTTGTTAAGGGTGCGAGGGCGGCGAGCCGTCCCGCTCACAGCGTGCAGCGCGCGTTTGCACATCCCGAGGGGTGAATTCGGAATGTGCACACCTGACTCGAGATCACCTGACCCGAGACGGCGCTGATGCGCCTCCTCGCCAATCGGATCAGCTACTAAACGTGCCGAAGCGGTCGCTGAACAGATCGAGCCGACCCGGTGCACGTACCTCCGGCATTGCCGATGTGGTCGAACTCGCCGACGCAACCGAGGTTGCTGGCGCAACCGGGTTTGCCGGCGCCACCGGAGTTGGCGACGAACCCTTGCCCCACAATTCCTGAATCGCAGGCGAAATCGGTTCCCTGCGCTCGCCGGCCTGGAACAGCGAGCGGAATGTCGGCTCCGACTGCGCTGAAGCCGATTGCGACGTCGCCGCCACCGGCGTCACGGCGCGCTGGTTCGGGAAACTCGATAGGTAGGCTGCGTTGTCGATCGCCGTCGTCGCCGGTGCGGCGCTCGCGACCGTGACGCGCCGAGCCAGATCGCCGCCTGCGGCCGCCATCACGGTGCGCATCGCCGGTGAATTGGCGGCGCTTTCGTAGCGCGTGTTCAGCACCGAGTAGACCTGCGAGACGCTGCGCGCCTGCCCCGAGCGATCGTAAAAGATCGACTGGTTGGCGGCCGCGGCATTCGGAAACATCCGCACCGCGGACGCGTTCGGATTGTCTTCGGCGTTCTGGATCAGCTTACCGGCGCCGCCGACGCCCATGAAATGCGCCATGTAGAGTTCGGCGTCGGTCGGGCGGCGGCCGATCTTGCCGGTCAGCTTGAAGCTGTTCGACTGGGTCAGCACCGCCGCCATCGACGAGGCGGCGTCCGGATCGTCGCGCAGCCGCATGATCGCCGCACGCGCGGCGGGATCGCTGACCGAGTAGCTGCCGGAGGGATCCCTGGTGATAGCGTCGGCATATTTGCCGTAGCCGAGATGGGCGCCCGCCTCCTTCACCGTGCCGAGCCAGGTCTGGTCGATGAACTGAAACAGCCCGCGCGCCGACGACGTCGTCGCCGCAGCCTTCGGGTTGAAGTTGGATTCCATCTTCGCGGTGGCAAGCAGGTATTCGAAGCTGGCGCCGGTGGTGGAGGCGGCCTGCCTGATCGAGCCCGCGATCTTGACGCGCGTGGGATCGACACCTGCCGTGGCGTTTGTTGTGTCGACCGACATGTCTGTGGTGCCCCGCTCCTCGCGAAACGACCGCGCGGCCTCTCAAGGCGCCGACAATCAGCACCCATATGCAGGCGAGACTGCCGCAATCATGGTTAATGGGGGGTTAAAGGCCTAGGACGCTCGTGCCCCGGATGCTGCGCAACGCGCCGCTCCTGCGGCGTGGTGCGCTGCTAAGCCGGGGCCATGGCAAGTCTGGGTCCCGGCTCTGCGGGCACCGCCAAGGGGCGCTGCACCGCGTCCGGGACACGGAACTCATTTCCGATAGACTTGGCTTGGATCGAACTGTCTTTCCGCATCCACGAAAGACAACCGCGCGCCGCCATCGGCGGCGTCGATCTTGCGGTAGAAGCAAGAGCGCCTACCGGTGTGGCAGGCGGCGCCTACCTGCTCGACCCGGATCCAGACCGCGTCCTGGTCGCAGTCCATGCGCATCTCGACCACGCGCTGGGTCTGGCCTGACGTCTCACCTTTGCGCCATAACGCTTTGCGCGACCGGCTGAAGTACCAGGCGTCGCCGCTTGCGATCGTCCTGCGCAGCGCTTCGTCGTTCATGTGCGCGACCATCAGCACGTCGCCGGTCGCAGCGTCGGTCGCCACGCAAGTCACGAGCCCGGACGCGTCGAATTTGGGCTGGAAATCCAGCCCCTCTTCGCGGTCGTGGTCATGTTTTGAAGTGGACACGGTGGACCTCGCTGATCCCTGCGTTTTCAAGCGAGTGGACGCCGGTTCGCGTGAAGAAAACGCGTCAATTCAAAGAGGCGGCGAGGTTAACGGCTCAGTCCTCGCACCAGGGACAGGAAACGCTGCTGCTCTGCCGGATTGTCGCGGAACATGCCCGTGAAGCGGCTGGTGAATGTCGTCGCGCCGTGCTTGGCGACGCCGCGCACGGACATGCAGGTATGCTCGGCCTCGATCAGGACCGCAACGCCGCGGGGCTTGAGAACCTCGTCGATCGCGGCTGCGATCTGCGCGGTGAGATGTTCCTGGGTCTGCAGGCGCCGGGCGAAGATATCGGTAAGCCGGGCGAGCTTCGACAGTCCCACCACCCGCTCGACCGGCGTATAGGCGATGTGCGCCCTGCCGTAGAACGGCATCATGTGGTGCTCGCATTGCGAGGTGAATTCGATGTCGCGGATCAGCACGAAATCGTCGTAACCGGCGGTCTCGCCGAAGGTGCGATCGAGCACCTCGGCGGGGCACTGGTGGTAGCCTTGGTAGAGTTCGTCGAAGGCCTCGACCACCCGGCGCGGGGTATCCAGGAGACCCTCGCGGTCGGTGTTTTCGCCGATATAGCTCAGCAGGGTGTGCACGGCCGCCTCAGCCTCGGCGCGCGACGGGCGCGGCAGGTCGGCGCGGACGGCAGCCGCCAGGAACTCGGATGGATCAAGCTCCGCCGGACGGGTTTCCGGCACCACATCGGGCGATTTGACGTCGGAAGGCTTTGCTTCAGATGACTTGACGTCTGCGGGCTTGCCGGGCCTCAAGGATTTGATCAATGCGTCCATGTCTTCTCCGTTCGACCGGTCCGAAAGACCGGAGTGTCACCGGGCAGACGGGGGCAGATTATCCGCCGGACGCCTGAATCCCATTACAAGTACGATAAAAGCCGAATTGGTTTCCATTCCAGTTCCGGGAAATCAGCCGGGCTGTTTTTCCGCCGTTCCTGTTCATATATAGGACGGTGAAACCCAGCCGCCAAGGGCGCTCGCACTGCCGAGCCCGGGACCCTGACCTATGCTGAACGACATTTACAACAAGCGGATCATCGAATTAGCGGGCAATATCCCCCGCCTCGGCCGCCTCCCCGACCCCCACGCCAGCGCCACCGCCCACTCC
>PNLC01000040.1 GCA_013822885.1 Bradyrhizobium sp. | reverse complement strand
CAGCCAAGCGGTACGGCCGACGATCTGGCCGGGATTGCGGGCCGCGCGTTCGAACAGCACATCGACGGTATTGCCAATCATCGCCTTGTTGAAGGCCGATTGCTGGCTGTCGATCAATTCCTGGAGCCGCACCAATCGCTCGTCCATTTCCGCCGCTGACACTGTCTCCCGCATGTCCGCCGCCGGCGTGCCTGGCCGAGGCGAATACTTGAACGAATAGGCTGAAGCGTATCCGATTTGCGTGACAAGCGCGAGGGTGGCGGCGAATTCTCCCTCGGTTTCGCCGGGGAAGCCGACGATAAAATCCGATGAAAAAGCAATGCCTTGGCGGGCTGCACGAAAACGGTCGATGACGCGGCGATAATCATCGGCGGTATGCTTGCGGTTCATGGCAGCCAATATCCGGTCGGAGCCGGACTGCACCGGGAGGTGCACGAAAGGCATCAGGGCCGGCAGATCGCGGTGGGCCGCGATCAAGGAATCCTCGACGTCGCGGGGGTGGCTGGTCGAGTAGCGCAGCCGCACGATACCCTCGATTTTGGCGAGGTGATGCAACAGCTTGCCGAGCGGCCAGGCGCGTCCGTCCGGACCTTCGCCGTGATAGGCGTTGACATTCTGCCCGATGAGCGTGATCTCGCGGACGCCGTTATCGGCAAGGCGCTTCACGTCGTCGACGATCCGGGCTATCGGGCGGGAGACTTCCGCGCCGCGCGTGTAGGGCACCACGCAGAAGGTGCAGAACTTGTCGCAACCTTCCTGCACAGTGACGAATGCGGAGATGCCGCGGGCGCGGATCGCGTCCGGCTTGGGGTCGGGGAGGAAACCGAACTTGTCCTCGACCGGGAATTCCGTTTCCAGTGCGCGGCCTTCGCTCTTCGCGCGCGCTAATAGCTGCGGCAGGTGATGGTAGCTCTGCGGCCCGACCACGACGTCCACGGTCGGCGCGCGGCGGATGATTTCCTCGCCTTCGGCCTGCGCGACGCAGCCCGCGACGGCAATGCGCATCTCACGCCCGTTGCGTGCGGCCTCGTCCTTGGCGACGCGCAGCCGCCCGAGTTCGGAGTAGACCTTTTCGGAAGCTTTCTCACGGATATGGCAGGTGTTGAGGATCACGAGATCCGCATCCTCGGCGCTGGCCGTCTCGACAAAGCCCTCGCCCGCCAGCGTGTCCACCATGCGCTGCGCATCGTAGACGTTCATCTGGCAGCCATACGACTTGATATGCAGCTTGCGCGGCGGCTTCATGGAACCTTGGGTGCTGGGGCTTGATGGCGCCAATCCGGCGCGCGGTGCTTAGTTATAGGCTAGGGGGCTGAAAATCCAGCGTGGTTCGGGCGTCATTCCGGGTTCGCTTCGCGCCCCGGAATGACGAGCGGAGAGGGCTAGCTCACGCTCGCGACAGCCCCAATTCGCTCAATTAACCCCGGCAACTGCCGCATATCGTCAAATATTGCAGCCGCGCCTGCCGCGCGCAGGTTGTCGCCGTGGCCGGGGCGGCAGTGGCTGCCGCCGTGAAATCCGAGCACGGTCATGCCCGCGGCGCGGCCGCCGGTGACGCCGGGAAGGCTGTCCTCGATCACCAGGCATCGTTCCGGCGGGACGGTCATTTGGCGGGCGGCGAACAGAAACAGATCGGGCGCGGGCTTTCCGTTAACGACCTGCGAGGCCGAGAAGATATTCGGCGCAAATCGATCGTGAAGGCGGGTGCGGCCGAGGGTAACGCGCATGCGCGGGTGCGATCCGCTGGACGCGACGCAGACCGCCTGGGTGATCGCATCAAGGGCTTCGTGAATGTGTGCCACGGCTTCCAGGTCGGCCTCGAACGACCGGAACAGTTCGTCCCGCAACTGCACGTGAAAATCGTCGGGCAGGGCGCGGCCGAGTTCGGCCTCGACTTCCGAATTCGCCTGGCGCGTCGAGCGGCCAAGGAAACGGTCGAACACCTGTTGCTGCGTGATCGGATAGCCGTGACGGCTGAGCACATCGGCATGCGCACGGCATGAGATGACCTCGCTGTCGACCAGCACGCCGTCGCAATCGAAGATGATGAGATCGAAATTCACGAAGATCTATTCGCGAACTAGGTTTTGTCTTCGTCGAGCGGAACGCAATACAGTTCCAGCCGGTGATCGACCAGCTTGTATCCGAGCTTGCGGGCGATCTCGGCCTGCAACTTCTCGATTTCCTCGGAGGTGAACTCGATCACCTTGCCGTCGCGCAGGTTGATCAGGTGGTCGTGGTGGCTGTCGGGCATCTGCTCGTAGCGCGCGCGACCCTCGCGGAAATCGTGCCGCTCGATGATTCCGGCGTCCTCGAACAGCTTGACCGTGCGGTACACCGTCGAAATCGAGATCTTGTCGTCGACCGCGACGCAGCGCCGGTACAGTTCCTCGACATCGGGATGATCGACCGAATCCGCCAGCACGCGCGCGATGACGCGGCGCTGCTCGGTCATGCGCATGCCGGTGGCGGCGCAGCGGGCCTCGATGCCGGTATTATTGTGCGCGGAGGGGGATTTCAGTGCAGGCATGGTCTCTTGGCCTTCGGACGTGAGGTCGAGGCTGTTGTGCCACCGCAGGCATATTACGACAAGTCGCGTCGCATCAGAAGCGCGTTCAATTGCTCTCCGCCGGCCTGCTGATAATAGCGTTCCCTGCGGCCAACGACGCCGAATCCGGCCCACTCGTACAGCCGCCGCGCCGGCTGATTGTTTTCTTCGACCTCGAGGAAGATGGTGCGCACGCCGCGGCCGGCGAGATGGCCCAAATGTGTCAGCAACAGGTTGCGCGACAGGCCGCGGCCACGCTGGCTGGAGTCGATGGCGATGGACAATATCTCGGCCTCGTCGGCGGCCATGCGCGATACCGCAAAGCCTATGATCTTGCGCCCGAGCCTCAAGCGATGAACCAGCGTATTGCGCTCGCCCAGCATCACCTCGAATTCGCCCTCGCCCCAGCCGCGGTGAAACGAGGCGCCATGCAGTTGCGCCAGCCGCGCCGCGTCGCGCAGGCTGGCCGGTTCGACCACGGCCGTGCCGCCGCGCCACCAGTCGGACAGCCATGCCATCATGATGGGAAGGGCTGGGTGGCGTTGAGCAGCGGATCTCTCGGCGGCTTGGCGTCGGGCGCGCGCAGATAATAAGGGCGCGCGGGCGCGGTGTCGGGATCGACGGCCGCACCCAGCCATGCGACCCAGGCGATGTCGGGTGCGGGCAGGTTGACGACGCTGACCGGCGGCGGCGCGTCGGCAGGCCAGCGGCCGGCCAGGATTTCTGCGGCGTTGCCGACCAGATGCGGGGCGCCGAACCGCGCCGCATCGAGCGCTTCCGCGATCGGCGCGAGTTTCGGCTTGATCAACGGACTTCCATCGCCGGCCAACACCTGGAAATAAACCTGATCATGCCGCGCATCGATCGCGGATATCACCGGGTGGTCGCTGTGCTCGCCGATGATGGGGGCGGCAAAGGCGCTCAGCGTGGTGACGCCGACGACCGGCTTGCCGGCGGCCAGTGCGATGCCGCGTGCCGCCGAAAGGCCGACCCGCAACCCGGTAAAGCTGCCGGGACCGGCGGTTGCCACGATGCGGCCGAGTTCTGCGAACGCGACGCCCGATGCTTTCATCACGCGTGCGATCAGCGGCATCAGTGCTTCGGCATGACCGCGCTTCATCGACTGCGATTCCTGCGCGATGACGTCGCTTGCGGAAGTGTCGAGGACGGCAACGGCGCAGGCGTCGAGCGCCGTATCGATAGCGAGGATCAGCATGGCGCCAACGTAGAGGTTTTTCAGCGCCGGTTGAATGCATAGCCGGGCTATTTTCGGTGTTTCATCCATCGCGAAACAATCGCCGCCCACGCTACTTTCGGTGGTTCTACCTGTGGGGACACTTGCAAAAGTGCTCGCGCCCCATTTTCGAAGCATGTCTATCATCGTACAACTTCTGCGATGCTAAGTTATTGAAATTATGAGCAATTAGGGGTTTCTTTACCAACCGGTGAGAGCCTGCAGGCTGGAAATTCGGGTCAATGGGGATCCGGACGGTGCAGCTCGGCATATCGAGCCTGGTCCCGTCCCCGATATTTGAGAGGGTTTTTTATGCCTTTGTGGAAAAGCAATTCGGCCGCGCGCGATGCCGTGGCGCAGTCGGCCGCGATCAACCGGTCGCAGGCGGTGATCGAATTCCAGATGGACGGTACGATCATTACCGCCAACCAGAATTTCCTCGACGCGATGGGTTACCGTCTCGACGAAATCCAGGGCAAGCATCACCAGATGTTCGCCCCGCCGGAATTGCGCGGCAGCGAAGCCTACAAGGCTTTCTGGGCCAGCCTCAACCGCGGTGAATTTCAGGCCGGCGAATACAAGCGCGTCGGCAAGGGTGGCCGCGAGGTCTGGATCCAGGCGTCCTACAACCCGATCATGGACAATGCCGGCAAGCCGGTGAAAGTGATCAAGTTCGCCACCGACATCACGGAGAAGAAGATCCGCGGCATGGAGGATGCCGGCAAGATTTCCGCCATCGGCCGTGCGCAGGCCGTGATCGAATTCAATCTCGACGGCACCATCATCACTGCCAATGAGAACTTCCTCGCCACCGTCGGCTACCGCCTGGACGAAATCCAGGGCAAGCACCATTCGATGTTCGTTTCGCCCGCCGAGCGCGACAGCGCCACCTATCGGGAATTCTGGGCCAAGCTCGGCCGCGGTGAATACGAGGCGGCCGAGTACAAGCGGTTCGGCAAGGGCGGCAAGGAGGTGTGGATTCTCGCTTCCTACAATCCGATCCTCGACGAGGCCGGCAAGCCGTTCAAGGTGGTGAAGTTCGCCTCCGACATTACCGCCGACAAGTTGAAGGCGGCGAATTACGCCGGCCAGATCGAGGCGATCGGCAAGTCGCAGGCGGTGATCGAGTTCGGCATGGACGGCAAGGTGCTGACCGCCAACGCGAATTTCCTCGGTGCGCTCGGCTATTCGCTCGCCGAGATCCAGGGCAAGCATCACAGCCTGTTCGTGCCGGCGGATCAGCGCGACGGCGAAGCCTATCGCACGTTCTGGGCAAACCTCAATCGCGGCGAATTTCAGTCGGGCGAATATGAGCGCGTCGGCAAGGGCGGCAAGCAGATCTGGATCCAGGCCTCCTACAACCCGATCCGCGATCTCAATGGCCAGCCGTTCAAGGTGGTGAAATACGCTTCCGATACCACGGCGCAGGTGCTCGCGCGGATGCGGAGCGAAAAGGTCCGCGGCATGATGGAATCGGTCGCAGCCGGCGCCGAGGAATTGAACGCCTCGGTCCGCGAAATCTCGGCGGCGATGTCGAAATCCCGCGACACGGCGCTGACCGCGGTCGAGCAGGTCGAGTCCGCCGATCAGCAGGCGCAGCGTCTGTCGGAGGCGGCGGAGTCGATGAGCAGCATCGTGCAGCTGATCGGCGACATCACCGGCCAGATCAACCTGCTGGCGCTCAACGCAACAATCGAATCGGCGCGCGCCGGCGAGGCGGGCCGCGGCTTTGCCGTGGTTGCCTCCGAGGTCAAGAACCTCGCCAATCAGGCCAAGCAGGCGACCGACAAGATCGAGCAGGAAATCGCCAATCTCAACGGAATTTCCGGCGACGTTGTCGGGGCGCTGGGCTCGATCAAGAAGGCGATCCAGGAAGTCAGCGAGTACGTGACGTCGACCGCGGCTGCGGTCGAGGAGCAGAGCACGGTGACGAGCGAGATGTCGAACGGCATGCAGCAGGCGGCGGCCGAAGCGGCCAGCCTCGGGGTGGCTGCGTAGTGCTGGATGTCATCCGGGATGGTCCGAAGGACCAGACCACAGGTGCGCAATTGCGCACCGGGGAATCTCGAGATTCCGGGTTCGATGCTTCGCATCGCCCCGGAATGACCGAGACATTACATCGGCCGGACTTCGACCACGTCGGGCACGAAATGCTTCAGCAGGTTCTGGATGCCGTGCTGCAGCGTCGCCGTCGATGACGGGCAGCCGGCGCAGGCGCCCTTCATGTTGAGATAGACCACGCCGTCCTTGAAGCCGCGGAAGGTGATGTCGCCGCCGTCGTTGGCCACGGCCGGCCGTACCCGGGTCTCGATCAGGTCCTTGATGGTCGCGACCGTGTCGGCATCGGCCTCGTTGAAGAACTCGTCTTCCTCGTCCGCCGCCTCGTCATTGCCGGCGGTGCCGTCCGCCAAAAGCGGCGCGCCGGACATGTAGTGCTCCATGATGGCGCCGAGGATCGCGGGCTTGAGGTGCTGCCAGTCGCCGTCCGCCTTGGTCACGGTGACGAAATCGTAGCCATAAAACACGCTGGATACGCCGGGCACGCCGAACAGCCGTTCGGCCAGCGGCGAGCGGGTAGCTGCTTCGCGGTTGGCGAATTCCATCGTGCCGGTATCGAGCACGGTACGGCCCGGAATGAATTTCAGCGTGGCGGGATTGGGCGTGGCTTCAGTCTGGATGAACATGTGTTTTTCTCCGGCGTCGCCGGTTCAAGGCCGGCGCGTGGGGGTTCCTTAGCAGATGGCGACTGCGGATGCACGGTCAAGGGCCGCAAGCCAGCAATTCAGTAAGGGCATCAAGCGTTAAGACAGCCCGTCGATGGCGGAATCGCTGAGATCGCCGGGAACGATCACGACCGGAATCGGGAAGGAACCGGCTTCCTGCGCCATCATGCTGACCAGGGGACCCGGGCCTTCGGGGCCCGGATTGGCCGCCAGCACCAGCATCGAGATGTCGACGTCCTTGTCGATCACGTCGACGATCTGGGCGATCGGCTCTCCTTCGCGGATCACCCGCTCCGGCGTGATCGCGGCGATGCCGTTGGCGCGGCCCGAGGCGCGGTCGAGCGCCTCATTGGCAGCTTCCTCGGCCTCGGCGCGCATGATGTCGGCAACCCCCAGCCATTGCTGGTTTTGGTCCTCGATCTCGATGATGCGCAGCATCACCACGCCGCCGCCGACCCGGATCGACCAGCGGCTGGCGAAATACACCGCGCGGTCCCATTCCGCGGTGTCGTCAACGATGACGAGGCATTTTGGCTTGTGACCTGTTTCGTAGCTTCGTCGCTGGGTGGTCATGCATGTCCCGGTGCTGCGCCAAACCGACGCATCGTGCCACGGCGCGGCCGATTCCGACAAGCGGCGTTGCGGCCGCAAAGCTGTAATGGAACTAGCGCTTTCGGATGAAGCCGACGATATCCTTGGCCTTGTTCATGGTTTCTTCGGCGATCGCCTGCGCGCGTTCAGCGCCGTCGACCAGGATCGCGTCGACATGGCCGGGATCGGCGACCAGCCGCTTCATCTCGGAGGCGATTGGCGCAAGTTTTTCGACGCAGAGTTCCACCAGCGCGTTCTTGAAGCCGGAGAACTGCCCGCCGCCGAACTCGGTCAGCACACTGGCCTTGCTGCGCTCGGACAGCGCCGCATAGATGCCGACGAGGTTGTCGGCCTCGGGGCGCGACTCCAGCCCCTTTTCTTCCGACGGCAACGGTTCCGGATCGGTCTTCGCCTTGCGGACTTTCTGCGCGATGGTTTCCGCATCGTCGGTCAGGTTGATCCGCGAATTGTCCGACGCGTCCGACTTCGACATCTTCTTGGTGCCGTCGCGCAAGCTCATCACCCGCGTCGCAGGCCCGGTGATCAACGGCTCCGGCTGCGGAAAGAACAGGCCGTCGTCAAAACCCTGGCCACGGATCGAGTCGGCAAAGTCGTTGTTGAATTTCTGCGCGATGTCCCGCGACAGTTCGAGGTGCTGCTTCTGGTCCTCGCCGACCGGCACATGGGTGGCACGATACAGCAGGATGTCCGCCGCCATCAGCACCGGGTAATCATAAAGACCCACCGACGCGTTCTCGCGGTCCTTGCCGGCCTTTTCCTTGAACTGCGTCATGCGGCTGAGCCAGCCGACGCGCGCCACGCAATTGAAGATCCAGGCGAGCTCGGCGTGGCCGGAGACCTGGCTCTGGTTGAACACGATGTGCTTCTTCGGATCGATGCCGGCGGCGATGAAGGCCGCGGTGACTTCGCGGGTGTTGCGCGCCAGCTCCGCCGGGCCGCCCCAGACGTCCACGCCTTGGGTTATCGCGTGCATGTCGACGACGCAATAGATGCAGTCATGGGTCTGCTGCATCTTCACGAAATTGACGATCGCGCCGAGGTAGTTGCCGAGGTGCAGATTGCCCGTCGGCTGGACGCCCGAAAATACTTTTTCGACAAAAGCCATAGTCAGCTTCCCCAAGGCTCCGATTTCGGATGCCTGTTTCGGGCCGTCGTTTGCCATGCAGGGGCTGTCAGCGCAAGTCGCGGGCCTGTTTTGCCCTGATGGCGTTAACCGCGTCGCGCCAGCCGGCGACGCCGAAAAGCTGCAGAAAAAGGCCGTATGTCGCGATTCCCGCCGATATCACGATCAGCAGCGCGGCGGCCTGCACCAGTCCGTGCGCGCCCGAGGCGAGGGCGGGCAGGAAGCGCGTCGCACACCACAGCAGCGCCCCCATCGCGAGCGCGGCCACGACGATGCGCGGCAGCCGCCGCTTGGCTTCCGCATCGATCGAAAAGCCAAAGGTCACCGCGACGCGGCGGATCAGGCTGAGCGCCATGCTCCACGCGCCGAGCGCAATCGCCGCGGCAATGCCGTCGGCGCCGAACCAGTGGCCGAGCAGGAAGGCGGCCGCGATCGCCAGCACCACGCCCTTCAGCACAGCCAGCAGCGGCGTGATCGTGTCCTCGCGCGCAAAAAACGCCGGCGACAGCGCCTTCACCAGCACATGCGCCGGCAGCGCCAGCGTCAGCCACATCAGCGCGCGGGCGGTGGCGGCGGTATCCGCTGAAGTGAAGGCGCCATGCTCGAACAGCAGCCGCACGATCGGCTCGCTCAGCACCATCAGGCCGAGCGTGGACGGCAGCGCCAGCCCGACCGCGAGTTCGAGCCCGCGCGATTCTGCGTGTGCGACGGCTGCGTGATCACCGCCGCGCACCGCGCGCGTCAATTCCGGGATCAGCACCGTGCCCATGGCGACGCCGACGATGCCGAGCGGCAGTTCGATCAGGCGATTGGCGAAATAGAGCCACGACACCGCCGACGGCGACGCCGATGCGACGATCGCGCCCGCCACCATCAACAACTGCGGCGCGCTCGACGCCATCATGCCGGGCCCGGCCTTGGCGAGGAAGCCGCGAATTTCCTTGTCGAACGAAATCCGCAGCGGCGTTGCAAGGCCGCCGCCACGGCGCAGCACCAGCACGGAGAGCTGCAGCAATCCGGCGATGCCGACGGTCGCCGCGATGATCTGCGCGGCACGGGCAGCATCTTGCGGAACGATCAGCAGCACGGCCATCACCGCGATCAGCGCGATGTTGAACAGCAGCGGCGAGAACGCCGTCAGCGCGAACCGGCCTTGCGCGTTCAACAGCGCCATCATGACCGTCACCGGCCCGGCAAAGGCGAGATACGGCAGCATCAGCCGCGCATCGTCTGTCGCAAGCTGCAGCGTCTCGCGGCCGGCAAACCCCGGCGCCAGCGCCATGATCACCAGCGGCATCGCCAGCGCCAGCAGCGCGGTGGCCGCGATCAGCGCCGCCGTGATCGTTCCGAGCACGCGGCCGGCAAACGCCGCAGCCGCGACCGCGCCGCTGCTCTCGCGCACGCGCAGCCATGCCGGCACCAGCGCCGCATTCAACCCGCCCTCGGTCAGCAGCCGCCGCGCGACGTTGACGAGCTGAAACGCCGCCAGGAACGAATCGGCGACGGGGCCTGCGCCCAGCAGCGCCGCGACCAGCGAATCGCGCACGAATCCGAGCAGCCGCGACGCCAGCGTTCCCGTGGATACCGTGAGAAAGGAGCGGATCATGGCGTTCGTATAGCAGCCGGCCAGCTTGCTGGCGCGGGGCCGATCTGGTAGGCCGCAGCCTTTCTCGCAACGCCGTAAACAGGACGCCATCGATGACATCTGCAAAATACGACGTGCTCGGGATCGGCAACGCGATTTTCGACGTGCTGGTGCAGACCGACGAGGGCTTTCTGGTCCGCCACGGCATGACCAAGGGCGGCATGGCGCTGATCGATGAGGCCCGCGCAGCAGCGATCTACGGCGACATGGGCCCCGCGACCGAGATGAGCGGCGGCTCCGGCGCCAACACCATCGTCGGCCTCGCCGGCTTCGGCGCGCGGGCCGCCTTCATCGGCAAGGTCAAGAACGACCAGATCGGCGGCCTCTACAGCCACGACATCCGCGCCGCCGGCGTCGCCTTCGAGACCAGGGCCGCCGAAGCCGGCCCCGCCACCGGCTGCTCCTACATCCTGGTGACGCCGGACGGCGAGCGCACCATGAACACCTATCTCGGCGCCGCGCAGGATCTCTCGCCCGCCGATATCGACGAAGCCCAGATCGCGGCATCGAGCATCGTCTATCTCGAAGGCTATCTCTGGGACCCGAAGAACGCCAAGGAAGCCTTCGTCAAGGCCGCGAAGGTCGCGCACGGCGCCGGCCGCCAGGTGGCGCTGACGCTGTCGGATTCGTTCTGCGTCGATCGTTATCGCGAGGAGTTTCTCGACCTGATGCGCAGGGGCACCGTCGATCTCGTCTTCGCCAACGAGGCCGAACTGCATTCGCTGTACCAGACCTCGGATTTCGACGGCGCGCTGAAGCAACTGCGCGCGGATACGAAACTCGGCGTCGTGACCCGGAGCGAGAAGGGCTGCGTAGTTGCGGCCAAGGACGGCGTCACCTCAGCGCCCGCGTTCCCGATCGAGAAGCTGGTCGACACGACAGGCGCCGGCGACCTCTTCGCCGCCGGCTTCCTGTTCGGCCTCGTCCGCAACGCGAGCCACGAGATGTGCGGCCGGCTCGGCGCGCTGGCGGCGGCCGAGGTGATCCAGCACATCGGCGCACGGCCGCAGGTGTCGCTGAAAGAGCTGGCGGCGCAGAACGGCTTGGTGGTTTAGGGCGCCATCTCTCCACCCGTCATGGCCGGGCTTTGGCCCGGCCATCCACGCCTTTCGTGTCCTAAGAGCGATTCGTGATTGGTCGGGATCAGCCCGGCCGGCACCACGCTCAACAAGCGGGCCTGTGGGCTTTCGAAAGGCCTCAGTTTCGCGTACAAGTTGATGGCGAACGAATTCGTCTTCCATCGGGAGGATGGGGCCATCAGCAAAGTCCGCGACAAAACGAAATCCGCGCCTATCGAAAAGCCGCCCATCGACTTCGACAAATTCTGGGCCAGACTCGACGCGCTTGGGGCAAAGGACTACCTGCCGGACGGCATCCCCGACGAACCGCCGGCTGAACCGGACCCGCGGGTCTTCTTCGACGAATGATCTGATGAAAGACGAATATGATTTCTCGACCGCTGAACGCGGCAAGTTCCTTCGAGAGGACGCGCGTCTGTCGCCGCTAATCCATCTCGACCCCGAGGTATTTGACTATCTTTCCAAGCGGGCCTCGGCGCAGGGAGTCTCGCTGAGTTCGCTGGTGAACACTTTGCTCAAGAGAGACGTCGAACAGACCAGCGAAGGGAAATAGCTGCGCTGATCTTGATCGAGGACTCGGCGCACGGCCGCAAGTGTCGCTGAAGTAGCTGGCGGGGCAGAACGGGTTGGCGGCGGCCGAATAGAGATTTGCCTAGTCTTCGCCCCACGATTTTAGCAGGCGACAGAGCATCATGCGCTACGGCTGGTACAGGGGAATGCCTGAGATAAGCGTATCGTCATCTACAACGAAGGCGACGCTCTGTCGCGCGCGAGTGATGGCCACGTAGAGCTTCGGTATTTCTTTGCCGGCGTCTTCAAGTTTAGCCGAAACAAGAAACTTGCGTAGAGGACCATGAGGAAAAATCAGCGTACGCTCAAAAGTCATGCCCTTGGCATTCCCGTAGTTGATAGGATTGCCGTCAATCTCGAAAGTGCGGTTGTAGCGCAATGCCTGCGGTTTGAAGCGTAGGCGGTATGCTTCGACGTCACTCGCTCGTACCGCAAAAACACCGTCATGCTCCGTCACTGTGTTGTTCCGGGATGCCGTCTTTGGAAGCCCAGGGTATAGGCGATCCGCGAAGTCACAGATCGATTGAACGCAACGCTGGCTTTCAGTTTGGTATTCGATTGTGCAGAAGCCTGCCCGACGCCATTCCTCGAATTTGTCCACAATCTTGGCGCGTGCATATCGCTTGTTCTTCTTCGCGTCGTTCGTAGTGTAGGTTGCCTGACGGTGGTCGCCTACCATGATCACATTCGTTTTCGACTTCAGGAGATATTCCACCAGTTGGAGATCGAACCCTGCGAGGTCTTGGCTTTCATCGAGATAAAGACGCTCGAAAATGTGTTCAAAGCGCCGGACTGGCAGCCCGCCGGTTTTTTGGATTACCTCACAGGCAAACTTAGAGACCTTGTCACGGTAGATGGTGCCCGACTGCGAAAAGTAGTGACGCCTGACGTCGGTAGCTGGAATGTACTTGGCCGATTGTCCCTGGTTGAAATTAATCCGCGAAATCCGAGGCGCATAGAGGTAGTTCTGATAAGGCCGGACGAAATGCCGAAGTAAGAACGAAAACCACGTTGATATGGTGACTGAGGGCGGAACATGCCCATAGCGCTGATGCGCATTTTTCGAAAGTTCGCCGGCGCCGTTGATCGTGTAAGTCACGAGCGCAGATCTTGCGTGTGTGTTGTTGCAGGCTTCATCGACAATTGATGTTGTCTTGCCAGAGCCTGCGCAGGCAAGGACAACTCGGTTACTGTATTGCATGCTGAATATAACTAGGAATATCGAACGGCGTCTCGCTGTCGAAGATCCTGAGTGCCGTATCTGCTTTGTTGTCCCTCATGTGGGCTAACAGTTGCAGATTGTCGGAGAACGCGGAGCCGAGAATCTTATTGAGCTTTGCTAGCCCGTTCGCCTTGAGTAGTTGTGGCTCAAGTGTGGGGTATGCGTCGTCTTCTCCAATGCAGATATTGATGTTTTCTTCTGACGCGTACTCGGAATAGTTAGCATTCTTAGCGGCCGTCTTACTATCGTTGTCTGTGACAACAGACACCGCGATCTTGAGGAGCCTAGCGATGTCAAGAAAGCGTTTAAAGGCAAGCGAATTGACCGAAATTACCTCGACTCCAGCTTCGAGCGGCATCTTCCCATAAGTTTGAAAGAATGCTTTTTGAACGACTAGCTCGTCGGACGGGCCTTCGACAAGGATTGTACGCTTTGCCAGAATCATACGTAGCGTATCGTGTCCCGGCAACTTCTTGAAATACGCTTCGGTTGAAGTCGGTAGATCGTTGAGTCTAATTGCCGTTCTGCCGTCGAACAGAAGCGTGTTTTCGACGCCTAGCTTGTTAAGAACGAAGCTGCTGTGCGTTGTGATGATAAGTTGCCGCCCTCTCGATTTGGAGATAATCGCGCCTATCAGGCGGTTGAGGTTTGTATGCGAAAGATGGTTCTCCGGTTCCTCCATAAGTAGGACGTGGCAAGTGTCGGGAGCCTCCATTGCCAACTTGATCTTTATGGCGCTTTGTTCCCCTTTGCCAACCAGCGTTAATGGTATGTCGTTTAGGTGTGGCAAAATTCCTGCCTCCCAACTCGCCTTCGATGTAACGTCCATAGCTACAGAGAGCCGTTTCTCGGACACTACGCCCGTCTTCGAGGCGAGATCGATGTTCAGTGCGGCGATCCGGCTGTCGTTAAGGAATTCGTCGCGCATTTGACGATAGGAAAGCGCAAGATCGACCGCCTGCGTCTTGGTTAGGTAGTCGCGGACGATCTCCATAACGTAGCGGCTTGCGCCGCTAGCGTTTGAAATGGAACTTGGATCGATTAGTACCGACTTAACCGGGACAGCTCGCGGGGTAAGTATCTGGCCTGCGAAGCTTTGCCAAACAATCTCATAGTACTCGACAGGAACGCTGTTGAGTTCTCTCCGAGATACATATTCTCGGTATTCTTCCTTGAAGTTTTCATCTAGCCGAATGGCAAGGCTAATGCCTGGCTGGTCAATCATCTCACTATTTATCGTGCCTCTTAGATCAGCGAGTGGCTTGTCGTCTTTAAAATAGAGTTCGATCAAGATCTCCGGTGGAGGCTGTAGATTCCCCGCCCTATGAGCGGCGACAAATTCGGTAACGCTGTCACTGTTAAACAAGAAGGGATGGAGTTCGTAAGCCGCGGGCCGCCGTGCCAACTGGCACTTGAGTGCAAGGTTAATGGCTTCGAGTAGGGTCGATTTGCCGGTTTCGTTATTCCCTACGATGATATTGGTGCCAGCCCCAAGTTTGAGGTCGACTGCGCGGAGGGTACGGTAGTTCTTGATAATGATGCGTTCGATAGTCATGAAGCAATCGACCTTAAATGACTAATCCTTGCGTATTCTCCCGTAAGTTGCAAGGTCGATCGCTACCCTTGTTCTGCTCTTTAGAGGGCTTTGACGCTTCGCGTCCATCCAGCCGGCAAGCTACTGTGCATGGGGTTGTTTTCGATATTTTTATCTGACGGCCGCGCCGCCGCTCTCCCTCCTCACGCCGTCCTCGCCGCCTTCAGCCCCAGCTTCGCCTCCACCGCTTCCCGCATCAGAAACTTCTGGATCTTCCCCGTCACCGTCATCGGAAATTCGTCGACGAATTCGACGTAACGGGGAATCTTGTTGTGGGCGATCTGGCCCTGGCAGAAGGCGCGGACCTCCTCAGTGGTGAGGGTTTCGCCGGGGCGGGTGCGGATCCAGGCGCAGAGTTCTTCGCCGTAGCGGTCGTCGGCGACGCCGAATATCTGCACGTCCTGGATCTTGGGATGGCGATAGAGGAATTCCTCGATCTCTCTGGGATAGAGGTTCTCGCCGCCGCGGATCACCATGTCCTTGATGCGGCCGACGATGTTGCAATAGCCTTCGGCGTCGATGATGGCGATGTCGCCGGTGTGCATCCAGCCCTGCGCGTCGAGCACGTCGGCGGTCTTCTCGGCCTCGTCCCAATAGCCCAGCATGACGCTGTAGCCGCGGGTGCAGAGTTCGCCGCGCTGGCCGCGCGGCACCACCCGTCCTTCGAGGTCGACGACCTTGACCTCGACATGCGGATGGATGCGTCCGACGGTGGAGACGCGCCGCTGCAGCGGATCGTCCGTGGCGCTCTGGAAACTCACCGGCGAGGTTTCGGTCATGCCGTAGGCGATGGTCACTTCGCCCATGTTCATTTCGTTGTTGACGCGCTTCATCACTTCTACCGGGCAGGGCGCGCCGGCCATGATGCCGGTGCGCAGCGATTTCAGGTCGAAGCGCGCAAATTCCGGATGATCGAGTTCGGCGATGAACATCGTC
>PNLC01000039.1 GCA_013822885.1 Bradyrhizobium sp. | reverse complement strand
TCCGCCGACAATAGCGGGTGGACGCAAGAAGCCAGTTGATGCCGGACGCATGATCGCGAACGAAATTTTCGCGACTCCTGACATCTCGCACCGAAGGCTGATCCATGGGTGACAAGGCCGTCATTACCTGCTCGCTCAACGGCGTGCTGACCGATCCCAAGCAACACAACGTGCCGGTCACGCCGGAGCAGATGGCGCGGGAAGCCAAGGCCGCATTCAACGCCGGCGCCAGCGTCATGCATATGCATCTGCGCCAGCAGGAGCCGAACAAGGGCCATCTGCCGTCCTGGGACGTCAATGTCTCGAAAGAGATTCAGCAGGCAATCCGTGAGGCCTGCCCCGGCGTCATCATCAACCACACCACGGGGACATCGGGTCCGAACTATCAGGGCGCGCTGAACTGCGTGCGCGAGACCAAGCCCGAGATCGCGGCCTGTAACGCTGGTTCGCTCAACTATCTCAAGGTCAAGGCCGACAACACCTGGGCCTGGCCGCCGATGATGTTCGATAACGCGGTCGAGAAGGTGCAGGACTATCTCGACGTGATGAAGGAGGCGGGCACGATTCCTGAGTTCGAATGTTTCGACGTCGGGATCGTGCGCTGTGTCGGCATGTACCGGCAGACCGGGATGTATTCCGGGCCGCTGGAGTATAATTTCGTGATGGGCGTCGCGTCCGGCATGCCGGCCGATCCCGAGTTGTTGCCGATCCTGTTGAAGCTGAAATTGCCTGAGGCGCATTGGCAGGTCACCGCGATCGGCCGTGCTGAAATCTGGCCGCTGCACCAGCGCTGCGCCGATCTCGGTGGACATCTGCGCACCGGGCTCGAAGACACGTTCTATCTCGCCAATGGCGCCAAGGTGACCTCCAACGGTCAACTGATCGAGGAAATCGCCGGCTGCGCGCGCCGCGCGGGCCGCGAGATCGCGAGCCCGGCAGAAGCGCGGCAGATCTTCGGGACCACGCATTAGCTCTCGTCATTGCGAGCGAAGCGAAGCAATCCATCGCGCGGCGTCGGGAAGGCATGCAGGGCAATCGCATATGGTGTTCAAAAGGCCTATCGGCCGGCTCGCTTCGCCTCTCCCGCTTGCGGGGGAGGCCGACGCGCGCGAAGAGCGCGGCGGGTGGGGGCTCTCTCCACACAGAGAATCCCGATGCGGAAGCACCCCCACCCCAGCCCTAACCCCAGCCCTCCCCCGCAAGCGGGAGAGGGAGCGCAATGCCGTTGTCGCTGCACCTTGGGCCTCATATGCGATAGCCCCCGGAAAGCATGGCTTGCTTCGTCGCTTCGCTCCCTTGCGCAAACGCTTCGCGTTTGTCGCAGGCAATGACGCTGTTGCTGGCTCACTTTCGAACACGTTATACGTCTGAGGGACGGACAAAATGACCAATCTCGCAGCAACCGGCGGCGTACCCGGTCCCGGCCGCATCGGGCGGGTGGCGATCGGCGATCTCCTGAAGCGTGCGGCGGTGCGGTTTCCCGATCGCATCGCGCTCACCGACGGCGCCCGCCGCGTGACCTTCACCGAGCTCGAACACGATGCCAACCGCTTCGCCAATTATCTGGTGAAGCGCGGTTTGAAGCCGGGCGAGAAGATATCGACGATCTGCAACAACTCCGTCGAGTTCGTCAAAGCGCTGTTCGGCATCCACCGCGCCGGCCTGGTCTGGGTGCCCATCAACACCATGCTCGGGCCTGCCGACATGGATTATATCCACGATCACGCCGGGGTGCGTTTCGCGCTGATCGACGACAGTCTGCACGCGCAGGCCGACCGTCGCGCCGCACTGGAAAAGCGCGGCATGCAGATGATCGCGATCGATCTCGCCGGCAAGGTCGCCGCGACGGGATTGGAGAATTTCAACGACCTCATCAAGGGCCAGTCCGAGATCGAGCCTGATATCGACATCGACGACCGCGATCTCGCGATGATCATCTACACGTCTGGCACGACGTCGCGGCCGAAGGGTGCGATGCATTGTCATCTCGCCGTCGTCATGGCGGTGATGAGCAACGCCATCGAGATGAAGCTCGGCCGGGACGACGGCATCACCGGGCAATTCCCGCTGTTCCACTGCGCCGGCCATGTGCTGCTGCTGAGCTATCTGTCGGTCGGCGGCCGCATGGCGCTGATGCGCGGCTTCGATCCTGTGGTCTGCATGGAAGCCATCGTGCGCGACCGGCTTACCGTGTTCGTCGGCCTGTCGCTGATGTACCAGGCGATCCTCGATCACCCGCGCCGCAGGGAGTTCGATCTCTCCAACCTGCGCACCTGCATCTACACCATGGCGCCGATGGGCCGTCCGCTGCTGGAGCGCGCCATGGCCGACATGTGCCCGAATTTCGTGCTGAGCTCAGGTCAGACCGAAATGTATCCGGCGACCACGATGTCGCAGCCGGACCGTCAGCTCGAACGCTTCGGCAATTACTGGGGCGAGTCGCTGATCGTCAACGAAACCGCGATCATGGATGACAACGGCAATCTGCTGCCGCGCGGACAGGTCGGAGAACTCGTGCATCGCGGCCCGAACGTCATGATGGGCTATTTCAAGGATCCGAAGGCGACCGAAGAGGCGCGCAAGTACGGCTGGCATCACACCGGCGATCTCGCGCTGATCGATGAGCACGGCGAGGTGCTGTTCCTCGACCGCAAGAAGGACATGATCAAGTCCGGTGGCGAGAACGTCGCCTCCGTGAAGATCGAGGAGGCGCTGCTCGCGCATCCCGCCGTACAGAACGCCGCCGTCGTCGGCCTGCCGCATCCGCAATGGGGCGAAGCGGTGTCTGCGTTCGTCAAGCTGAAGCCGGGCGCGCAGGCCGATGAGGCCGGAATTGCCGAGCACTGCCGCAAGCACCTAGGCGGCTTCCAGGTGCCGAAGTTGATACGTATTCTCGAGGAGATGCCGATGACGGCGACCGGCAAGCTGCGCAAGGTGGAGCTGCGGCAGGCCTTCAGCGAACATTTTGCCGGGAAGGGCGTGTGATGATGGCCGACTCTAACGGCGTCATTCCGGGATGGTCCGAAGGACCAGACCCGGAATCTCGAGATTCCGGGTTCGATGCTGCGCATCGCCCCGGAATGACGGAGTAACCAATTAATGGCCATTCTGGAATCGACCATTGCGACCGGCGGTGCCGCCTACAAGGCCAACCGCGACGGCATGCTGGCGTTGATTGCGCGCATGCGTTCCCTCGAAGATCGCACGCGAGCGGCCTCTGCCGCAGCGAGGGATCGCTTCCACAAGCGCGGACAGTTGTTGCCCCGCGAGCGCGTTGCGCTGGTGCTGGATCCCGGCTCGCCCTTCATCGAGCTGTCGACGCTCGCGGGCTACATGTTCGACGTGCCCGACGCCGCAAAGAGCGTGCCCGGCGGCGGTCTCATTGCAGGCATCGGGTTCGTGTCCGGCATTCGCTGCATGGTCAGCGCCAACGATTCCGGCATCGATGCCGGCGCGCTGCAGCCCTACGGCCTCGATAAGACCCTGCGGGTGCAGGAGCTTGCGCTGGAGAACAAGCTGCCCTACGTGCAGTTGGTCGAAAGCGCCGGCGCCAACCTGCTGCGCTACCGCGTCGAAGACTTCATCCGCGGCGGCAACATCTTTCGCAATCTGGCGCGGCTGTCGGCAGCGGGCCTGCCCGTCGTCACCGTGACGCACGGTTCGTCGACCGCCGGCGGCGCCTACCAGACCGGACTTTCCGATTACATCGTGATGGTGCGCGGCCGCACCCGGGCGTTTCTCGCCGGGCCGCCGCTGCTGAAAGCCGCGACCGGAGAGATCGCGACCGAAGAGGAACTCGGCGGTGCGGAGATGCACACCTCCATCTCCGGCCTCGGCGACTATCTGGCCGAAGATGATCGCGACGCGCTACGCATCGCGCGCGACATCATGGCCAATCTGGAATGGGATCGGCCGAAGCCGGCGGAAACCTCCTTCAAGCCGCCGCGCTATGACGCCGAGGAACTGCTCGGCATCATGCCGATGGACCACAAGCGGCCGGTCGATATGCGGCAGGCGATCGCGCGCTTCATCGACGATTCCGATTTCACCGAATTCGGCGCCAGTTATGGCCCCGCAACGATTTGCGGCCATGGCCGCATAGAGGGTCAGGCGATCGGCATCATCACCAACAACGGCCCGCTCGATGTGCCCGGCGCCAACAAGGCGACGCATTTCATCCAGGCCTGCTGCCAGTCGCGCACGCCGCTGCTCTATCTCAACAACACCACGGGCTACATGGTGGGCAAGGCCTATGAGGAAGCCGGCATGATCAAGCACGGCTCCAAGATGATCCAAGCCGTGACCTCGGCGACCGTGCCGCAGATCACGATCTATTGCGGCGCCTCTTTCGGCGCCGGCAATTACGGCATGTGCGGGCGCGGCTTCCATCCGCGGTTCTGCTTCTCCTGGCCCAACGCCAAGACCGCGGTGATGGGCGGCGAGCAGGCGGCGGAAACCATGGCGATCGTGACCGAGGCCGCAGCCGCGCGGCGCGGCAAGCCGATCGAGAAGGAAAAGCTCGAGGCGATGAAGGCACAGATTACCGGCGTGTTCGACGGCCAGATGGACGTGTTCTCGACCAGCGCGCGCGTGCTCGACGATGGCGTGATCGATCCGCGCGACACCAGGAGCGTGCTCTCGGAGGTGCTGGCGATTTGCCGCGAGGCCGAGGCCCGTTCGCCGCAGCGCATGCAATTTTCGGTCGCTCGGCCATGACAAGTGCAGCGATGAAGCGGACGCCGTTTTTCAAAGTTTTGGTGGCCAACCGCGGCGAGATCGCGCTGCGGATCATGCGCACCGCGCGTCGGCTTGGTTATGGCGTGGTCGCCGTCTATTCGGACGCGGACCGCGATGCGCTGCATGTCCGCGAGGCGGACCAGGCGCTGCGGATCGGGGAGGCGCTACCTGCTCAGTCATATTTGCGGATCGAGGCGATCATCGCCGCGGCAAAGGCAAGCGGCGCCACGGCGGTGCATCCCGGTTATGGTTTCCTCGCCGAGAACGAGGATTTCGCGCAGGCCTGCCGCGATGCCGGGCTGGTCTTCATCGGCCCTTCGCCGGAAGCGATCCGGGCGATGGGTAACAAGGCCGGCGCCAAGGACATCATGCAGCGTGCCGGCGTGCCGATTGTGCCCGGCTATCAGGGCGCGGACCAGAGCGATGCCGTGATGCTGGCGGAAGCCAGGAAGATCGGCTTCCCCGTCATGATCAAGGCGGTCGCCGGCGGCGGCGGGCGCGGCATGCGGCTTGTACCTGATGCGGCGGCATTCCCGGACGCGCTGCGCAGCGCGCGCTCCGAGGCGCAAGGCGCATTCGGAGATCCGACCGTGATCCTGGAGCGCGCCATCGTCGATCCCCGGCACATCGAAATCCAGGTGTTCGGCGACCGCTACGGCAATGCCATCCATCTCGGCGAGCGCGACTGCTCTGTGCAGCGGCGGCATCAGAAGCTGATCGAGGAGGCGCCGTCGCCGAAGGTGACGCCGGGGTTGCGGGTAAGCATGGGCGCGGTCGCGGTTGCTGCGGTCAAATCGATCGGCTATGAGGGCGCCGGCACGCTGGAATTCCTGCTCGACCAGGACGGCAAGTTCTATTTCATGGAAATGAACACGCGGCTGCAGGTCGAGCATCCCGTGACCGAGGCGATTACCGGGCTCGATCTGGTCGAACTGCAACTGCGCATCGCCGCGGGTGAACCGCTCGGGCTCAAGCAGGAGGATGTCAAGTTCTCCGGCCACGCCATCGAAGTGCGGCTGTGCTCCGAGGATGCCGGGCATGATTTCATGCCGCAGTCCGGCCGGATGGCGCTGTGGCAGATGCCGGATGGCGTCCGCGTCGAGCACGCGCTGCAATCCGGCTCTGAAATACCGCCGTTCTACGATTCGATGATCGCCAAGGTCATCAGCCACGGCGCCGACCGCAACGAGGCGCGGGGACGGTTGATCTGCGGACTGGAGCAGACCGCGGCATTCGGCGTCACCACCAATCAGGGATTTTTGATTTCCTGCCTGCGTCATCCCGGTTTCGCCGCCGGCGAAGCGACCACGGCCTTCATCGGCAAACATCGCGACGAACTGCTGGCGCCCCGCGCGGACGAAAAAGCGGAAGCGGCACTGGCGGCGCTGCTGCTGTATGTCACCAATCCGCATGCGCCGCCCTGGCGAGGCGGACGCAGCCTGGCGGCGACGTTCCCGCTGACGACGCGGATCGATCTCGGCCACGGCGTGCACGAGGTCGACATCGTGCGCGAACGCGACGGGGCCTATCTCGTAGGTCCCTCGGGCAGCGAGCAGCATTTCGAGATCGACGAACTCGGCCGCGATACGATCCGCTTCCGAACCGACGGCTTGATGGAAACCGCCATGTTCTTGCGCGACGGCGACCGGCTCCATGTCCTGCATCGCGGCGCGACGATCGCCATGAGCGACCTGACGCTGGCGGCACCGGTTTCGGCCGCGGCAACCGGCGGCGACGGCAAGGTGCGCGCGGCCATGAACGGCCGCGTGGTGGCGGTTCTGGTCAGGCCGGGCGAGCAGGTCACGCTCGGCCAGCCCGTGATGACGCTGGAGGCGATGAAGATGGAGCATGTGCATACGGCGGGCGTCGCCGGCACGGTTTCGGCTATCGACGTGGCTGAAGGTGAGCAGGTGACGACAGGCAGGATCGTCGTGGAGATTGCGGCGGCGTAACAAAAAATTCCGTCGTCCCGGCCTTGAGCCGGGACCCATAGCCACAAATGCTGATTGTTTGAATCGGCGTTTGCGGGGGTCCTGTCATAGATAGATCACGCGGCATGGGTCCCGGCTCGAGGCCTAGACGACGAATTAATCACTCCGCCCCGTCCCCTCATTCAACCAGCACGCCACCTGGTGCTGCGACCCGGCATCCGCCAGCATCGGCCGTTCCACCTTGCAGCGGTCCATAACGTAGCGGCAGCGGGTGTGAAAGGCGCAGCCGGATGGCGGGTTGATCGGGCTCGGGACGTCGCCGTCGATCATCGGTGCCAGCTTCTTGGCCTTGGGATCGGCGATCGGGACCGAGGCCAGCAACGCCAGCGTGTAGGGATGACGCGGGTTGGCGAACAGTTCGGTCTTGTCGGCGATCTCGACAATGCGTCCGAGATACATCACCGCGACGCGGTGGCTGATATGGGCCACGACAGCGAGATCGTGAGCGATGAACAGATAGGAGAAACCGTTCTTGCGCTGCAGGTCGATCAGCAAATTGATCACCTGCGCCTGGATCGAGACGTCCAGCGCCGACACCGGCTCGTCGCACACGATCAGGCTCGGCCCGAGCGAGAGCGCGCGCGCGATGCAGATGCGCTGCCGCTGTCCGCCGGAAAATTGATGCGGATAGTTCTTCATTTGGTCGGCCCGAAGGCCGACCTGCGCGAACAGTTCGGCGACGCGCTCCTGCTGCGCCCGGCCAGTGGCGAGGCCGTGCACCAACAGCGGCTCGCCGACGATATCGCCCGCAGTCATGCGCGGGTTGAGCGAGGCGAACGGGTCCTGGAACACGATCTGCATCGAACGCCGGTGCGGCCGCATCTCGGCCTTGCTCAGCCCGACGATGTCGGTGCCGTTCATCTTGATGGCGCCGCTGGATGGTTCCACCAGCCGGAGCACGCTGCGCGCCACCGTCGACTTTCCGCAGCCGGACTCGCCGACCAGCCCGAGGGTCTCGCCCCTGGCGACGGAGAAGCTGACGCCGTCGACGGCGTGCACGGTGCCGACGCGACGCCGGAGCACGCCGCCGCGGACCGCGTAGTGTTTGACGAGATCGTTGACCTCGAGCAGGGGGCGTTGATCGGTCATGGTGCGGCCACCTGTTCCGCCGCGCGCCAGCAAGCGGCCGAGTGCTTGCCGGCAAATTCCTGCAGCGGCGGATATTCGGCGCGGCAGCGGTCGATGGCGAGGCTGCAGCGCGGCGCAAACGCGCAGCCGGGCGGCAGGTTTGTCAGCGATGGCACCATGCCGGGAATCTCGGTGAGCCGGGCATCGGTCTTGGCGCCGAATGAAATCACCGCCGGCATCGAGGCCATCAATCCTCTCGTGTAGGGATGCATCGGCCTGTCGAACAGATCCTCGACGGTCGCTTCCTCGACCTTCTTGCCGGCATACATCACGATGACGCGCTGCGCGGTCTGGGCCACCACGCCGAGATCGTGCGTGATCAGGATCAATCCGGTTCCGAGCGTCTTCTGCAGGTCGACGATCAGAGCCAGGATCTGTGCCTGGATCGTGACGTCGAGCGCGGTGGTCGGTTCGTCCGCGATCAATAGCGTTGGCCGGCACGCTAGCGCCATCGCGATCATGGCGCGCTGCCGCATGCCGCCGGAAAGCTGGTGCGGATATTCATGCGCGCGGCGTTCCGGTTCGGGAATGCGGACGAGACGCAGCATCTCGACCGCCTTTGTCCACGCCTGTCTTGACGTGACGTCCTGGTGCAGGCGGATCACCTCGGTGATCTGGTCGCCGATCCGCATCACCGGATTGAGCGAGGTCATCGGCTCCTGAAAGATCATCGAGATCCGGTTGCCCCGGATCTTGCGCATCTCGGCCTCATCGAGGCCGAGCAGGTCGGTCCCTTCCAGCGTCACGGAGCCGCCGACGACCCGGCCCGGCGGATCCGGCACCAATCGCATGACGGATAGCGCAGTCACGCTCTTGCCGCAGCCGGACTCGCCGACAATCGCCAGCGTTTCGCCACGGCGCACCGTGAACGATACGTCGTCGACCGCGCGAAACAGGCCTGAGTTGGTGAAGAACACCGTCTGCAGGTTCTTCACGTCGAGAACCGTCTCTTCCGTCCGCACCTCGGTCATCAGCCGCGCTGCCTCGGGTCGAGGATGTCGCGGAGCGCGTCGCCGAACAAATTGGTGCCGAACACCGCGAGGCTGATGGCGACGCCCGGGAAGATCACGAGCCACGGCGCGGTGCGGACATATTCCGCCGCCGACTCCGACAGCATCCGTCCCCAGGACGGATAGGGTTCGGGAATGCCGAGCCCGAGGAACGACAGCGAGGCTTCGGTGAGAATGGTGGAGCCGAGCTGCGCGGTGGCCAGTACGATCAGCGGCGCCAGCGTGTTCGGCAGAACGTGGCGGAAGGCAATGCGGTACTCGCTCATGCCGATCGACTTGGCGGCCTCGACGAAGGGCTGCTCGCGCAGCGCCAGCGTATTGGCGCGGATCACGCGGGCGACCGTCGGGATCAGCGGAATGGCAATCGCGATGATCACGTTCGGCAACGAGGGACCCAGCGCCGCCGTCATCACCAGCGCCAGCACCAGCAGCGGCAGGGCCTGCAGAATATCCGTGATGCGCTGGAACACCAGGTCGACCCAGCCCGACAGATAACCGGATGCGAGACCCACGATCACGCCGATCGAGGACCCCAGCACCGTCGCACCGATGCCGACGGCCAGCGAAATCCGCGCGCCGTGGACGATCCGGCTCCAGACGTCGCGACCGAAGGAATCCGTTCCCATCCAGTGCTGCAGGCTCGGCGCAGCCAGCCGGTGCGTGGAATCGACGCTGAGCGGATCGTAGCGGCAGATCAGGTCGGCCGATATCGCCATCCAGACGAACATCACCATGATGATGAGGCCGAACGTGCCGAGCAGATAGCGCTGCGCCAGGAATGCCAGCCGGCGCCAACCGTGCCTGGAATGGGCGCCGGCCCGTCGCAGCTCGGCATCGAAGTTGATCGAGGTCAAACGTTTGGCTCCTAGTCCGTGTAGCGGATGCGCGGATCGATCGCGGCGTAAAGCATGTCGACGGTGAAGTTCGCGACCACCACGACCACGGCGATCAGCATCACGAGATTCTGGACGATCGGATAGTCGCGCCAGCGCAGCGCCTCGACCAGGAAGCGGGCGACGCCGGGAATGTTGAACACGGTCTCGGTGACGATCAGCCCGCCGATCAGGAACGCCGCCTCGATGCCGATCACGGTAATGACTGGAAGGATCGCGTTCTTCAGCGCGTGACGATAATTGACGGAGGCTTCCGAGGCGCCCTTGGCGCGCGCGGTGCGGATGTAATCCTGCCGCAGGATTTCGAGCATCGACGAGCGCGTGATGCGCATCGTTAGCGCCGCGCTGCGGAAGCCGACCGCCATCGCAGGCACCGCATAGATCGCAAACGCCTCGGTCCAGGTTTGTGGATTTGGGTTGTAGATCGGCATGGCTCCGAACAGGGAAACCGACGCCATCAGGATCAACAGCCCGAGCCAGAATGAAGGCAGCGACAGCCCGCTCAGGCTGACGATTCGCAGCGCATAATCAAGCCGCGAGCCCTGGTGCACGGCGCTGATGACGCCCAGGGGAATGCCGATCGAGGCCGAGAACAGCAATGCGAGCGCCGCCAGCCGGGCCGTGATCGGAATTCGTGGCAGGATCTCGTCCAGCGCAGGCTTTTCCGACACATAGGAATAGCCGAGATCGCCGCGCAGCAGTCCGCCGATCCAGTTCAGATATTGCTGGTAGATCGGCAGGTTGAGGCCCAGCTCCTTTTCGAGGTTGGCCTTGTCGGTGGGATCGACGAAGCCTGCGGCGTCGAACAGGATGTCGACGATGTTTCCGGGAACGACGCGCAGCAGCACGAAGATGATGATCGAGATCCCGATCAGGGTCACGAGCATCAATACGAGGCGCCGCACGATGTAAGCAAACACCTTGTGCTCTCCCTGGCCGGCCGCTGAAGCCCTCGATTCTGATTAAATCAGAACCGCTCGCTTTTTATTCTGACTCGTTTTCTTATGCGAGCCGGCATCCACTTCGCTCGAAAACGCTATGGTTGCGGCTGGGTTTACTTGTCCATCCAGACGTCTTCGTAACGATAGCCGTTATAGGAGCTGTTCACCATGATGGTGATGCCCTTGACGTAGGGCTGCCAGCAGGAGCCTGACCGGCTGTGGAAGATGATCGGACGGGCGACGTCTTCCTGAAGCTTCTTGTCGATTTCCCAAACCAGCTTCTTGCGCTTGGCAACGTCCTTCTCCACTGACTGTTGGTCGAACAGCTTCTCGATTTCCTTGTTGCAGTAGTTGGTGTAGTTCCGCTCCGAGCCGCAGGCGTAGTTCTCGTAGAGCGACTGATCGGGATCGTCGACGGCGTTGCCTGTGAGGTTGAGGCCGAGCGAGTAGTCCTTGCGGGCCACTTTTGGGAACCATTGCGCGGTATCGACGACGTCAAGCTCGCCGTCGATATAGATGCTCTTGATCTGGTCGATCAGGATCACGGCGGGATCGCGGTAGATCGGGATGTTGCGGGTCGAGATCTTGACGGCGAGACGCTTGTCCGGGCCGTAACCCGCCCGCTGCATCAGCTTGCGTGCTTCTTCCCGGTTGGCGTTGATATCAGGTCCGTATCCCGGGATGGTTTCCAGCATCTCCTTTGGCATCGACCACAGACCGGCTGGCGCCGGCTGCATGGTGCCGCCGACATCCGCCTGTCCTTCGAACATGATCGCAACGAAGGCCTTGCGGTCCAATGCCAGCGCCAGCGCGCGGCGGATGTCGAGATTGTCGAACGGCGGGGCGGACGAATTGACGATGATGTTCGTGGATACGTTGTTTGGCTCCACCACGCACACCGCGTTGGGCGCCTGCGCTTTTACCTCCTTGAGCAGCGGAATCGATACTTCGGTCGGGAAGGTCATGTCGAATTTGCCCGAGACGAATCCGAGAATCGCCGTCGAACGGTTCGTAATAATGGTGAACTCGATGCCGTCGAGATGCGGCAGGCCCTTCTTGAAGTAGTCCGGATTCTTGGTGAGCTTGATCGATTCATTCGCCTTGAACTCGACGAACTTGAACGGACCGGTGCCGACTGGCTTGGTGCGCATCTCGGCTGGCGAGACGTGGCAGGGATACACAGGGGTGTAGCCGGAGGCGAGCAGCGACAGCAGCGCCGGCTGCGGCCGCTTCAGTTCGAACGATGCTTCGAAATCGCCATTGACGGTTACGTCATTGACCTGATCGTACCAGGACTTGCGCGGGTTCTGGCGGAATTTCTGCTGCGACTTGCCCATCAGCATGTCGAAGGTGCATTTGACGTCGGCAGACGTGAACGGCTTGCCGTCATGCCATTTGACGCCTTGCTTCAGCTTGAAGGTGAGCTTCTTGCCGTCGCCGCTCCAGGCCCAGCTCTCGGCGAGGTCCGGCACGATCGAATCTACGCTGTTCTGTGCCACGTCCTGCTTGAACATGACCAGGTTGTTGAAAACCGGCATGAACGGGATATTGACCGAATAGGTCGCGCCTTCATGGATCGAGGCGCTGCCCGGGCTGTCCCGGTGATACATCCTCAGGATCCCGCCTTGCTTCGGCTCCGCCGCCGCTGCACCCTCGTAAGCCGGCAGCAACAACAACGCTGCAACGGCAAGCGCTTGCACGCTCCGCATGGTCCCCTCCACATTCATTCGGTCTCGAACTGGCCGATTGCGCGGAACGATAGCATGGCGACGCGTCTCCGCAACTAACCAAGCCAACGTAGAAATTGGTAATTCGAACTACAAAATGTCCGCGTTGCGGAACGGGCTGCGGATGTCACGCAACTGACGCCGGATTTTGCCGACCTGGTTGCAGCGCGGTTGTTGCGCCGCAATGATGTAAATGGCGGCTGATCCTGGCGCTCGGCGTCGCCGGCATCGCGACCTTCCATGTTCTGGTCTACCTCGCGCTCCAGAGCACCATGGCGACCAGCGCATTGCGGTGCGGCGGCGGAATTTGGCCCGCCGTCACCTGCGGCCCGGATCGGAAATCACTCCCCGCGCCACCAGCCGGTTCCATATGAACAGCACCAGCAGCGCGCCGATGGTGGCGGTGATGAAGCCGGCGCCCTGGTCGGGGCTGTAATGGCCGATCGCCTGCCCGATCCAGGTCGCGAGAAACGCGCCGGCGATGCCGAGCACCGTGGTCAGGATGAAGCCGCTGGGATTGTTTGGGCCCGGCGAGAGGAAACGCGCGATGATGCCGGCGACGAAACCAACCACGATAACCCAGATAATCCCGCCCATTTCCATTCCTTCCAATGCGCCGATGCTGATAATGCGTCGATGGTGATGCAGCGCGCGGCTATGGCCGCCGCGTTGGAGCTCCGGTTCTGATTGAACAGAACCGAAGCTTCGGATTCCTGGTTTGGCGCGTTTTCTTCGCGCCACCGGTATCGATCCCAATCAGGTCCGGGGCAGGCTTGCTTGAGAACGCTGTGACGCGGCGTCAGATCCAGCGCGACATCTGGTTCTCGTCCGGCAGCTGTCCGTCCGGTGTCAGTTGGTTGACGACGTCCGGCAGGTACTGGCTGAGGCCTTGCAGCAATTCGTCGCGCGACAGGCCGCTCTGGGAGGTGAGCGCTTCGATCTGATCGGCGCCGAGCGCGCTGCCGAGATCGCCGGGCGAGATCTGCTTGTTGGGACCGCTGCTGACCCAGGAGTCGGCCTGATCGCCCAACCCCTGTTGCTGGAATTGCTTCATGAGGTCGCCGAGCCCGCCGCTCAGGATGCTGCCGGCCGCGCCGCCTGCGAGAACTCCGCCCAATCCGCCCTTCATCAAATCACTGAGACCGCCGCCCGCGCCGCCACCGGGCAGGCCCGCGGTCACGTTGCCGGGCAGCTTCGCAGGCGCCTGCGCAGGCGCTGCGCCGGGCTGGCCGCCGCCGAAATGCTTCATCGCCTTCCAGGCCAGCAGCGCCAGGATCGCCATCGTCATGGGCGACATCCCGCCGCCGTCTTCCTTTGCGCTTGCGGTGCTCGGGCCGCGCGGGCCGTTCTGCATGCCGTTGAGTATGTCGAGTAAACCCATGCTCGTCTCCTCCGCGTGGCCCCCGCGTGAAACATAACGGGGGCCCATGACGGTTACAAGGCGCAGTGGCAGCATGCGCCTGCCGTTCGATAGGCACCGGCCAATGGTTCTGCTATCGAAGCCCGATACAGATGTCACGAGCGGCGCAAATGAGTTCGGACCGGACGATCGCTATCGCGGGGGCGGGCAGCATCGGCTGCTTCGTCGGCGGTATGCTGGTGGCCGGCGGCCGTGATGTGGCGCTACTGGCGCGTCAGCGCGTGATCGGCGAAATCGAGGCGAATGGCCTGCGGCCGACGAGCTTTGAGGGCTTCGATCAAACGATCGCAGCAGGCCGCTTCGCGTTGTCGGAACGCCCTTCCATTCTTGGCGATGCCGCCGTGGTGCTGGTTGCGGTCAAGAGCGCCGACACTGCCGCGATGGCCGATGTCATCGCGCGGCATGCCCCGCCTCACTGTGTCGTCGTCAGCCTGCAGAACGGTGTCGGCAACACGGCCGTGCTGCGCGACCGGCTGCCGGGGCGGCGCGTGCTCGGCGGCATGGTGCCGTTCAACGTGATCGCGCTCGGCAACGGGCGGTTTCATCGCGCCACTTCCGGCGACATCGTCATCGAAAAGGATGAGGCGCGCACCGCCGAGAAACTTTCGGTGCCGGGCCTGAACATGCGCGCAACCGACGACATCGACGGCGTGCAATGGGGAAAGCTGCTGCTCAACCTCAACAACGCGCTCAACGCGCTGGCCGATCTGCCGCTACGCCGGCAACTGGCGCAGCGGCCATGGCGAACACTGTTCGCGGACCAGGTGGCGGAAGGTCTGGCGGCGATCCGCGCCGAAGGCATCAGGGCGGTCTCGCCGACGCCGATTCCGCTGAGCTGGATGCCGGCGCTATTGCGCCTGCCGGACCCAATCTTCGACGCGCTGCTGGGGCGGACGATGAAGATCGATCCCGAGGCACGTTCGTCGATGTGGGAGGATTTACAGCGTTGCCGCCGCACCGAGGTCGACTATCTGCAGGGCGTGATCACCGGGATCGCCGAGCGGCGCGGATTGGACGCGCCGCTGTCGCGCCGGATTGTGGAGTTGATCCGAAAGGCTGAACATGAGGCCAAGGGCTCACCCGGCCTGGCGCCGCAGCAGATTCGCGATGGCAATTGATGTGGCCGCGTCTTGAACGGCACTGAGGTAAAACGTACATCATGTGGATGCAGCCGATGGGAGAAGCGGTATGAAGGAAAAAGGTCTTGCGCCTCTCGCGCTGTCCGCGATTGCCGGCTGGCTGTCGCTCGCTTCTGCCCATGCCGCGCCGCCGACGGTGATTCCCTCGCCGGGCTATGACGCGCGGTTGCAGGAGCAGCGCAATGCAGCGCGAGCTGCTGCAACACCGACCGCGCCGATCGCAAAGCCGGCTCCTCCGCGTCGCGGCAAGAAGGTGCATGCACATTGATGCTGTCGTCCCTGCGAACGCAGGACGACAGAAGCATCTAGCTCTTCTTCTGCTTGGCCGGTTGCTGTTGCTGCGGGTTGAACAGCCGCTTCAGTTCGTTGATGCTCTCGGAGAGCCGCGGCCATTCGCATGAGAACTGATTCTTCGCGCATTGCGCCGCCCTGATACGCGCGGCTTGCTTGACCGGGCTCGCCACCGGCACAGGCACCTTTTCGGTCTCGGGCAGTGAAGATTCGGTGCGCAGCGAGACCTGCTGTACCTCCGGTGGCGGAGCCGGTGGCGGCTCCGGTTGCTGCCTGGCCATCTGTGCCGCCGCGATGTTGTTGCGCCGTTCGCGCTCAAGGTAGGCGGTATACTGCTCGTCGATCTTCTTCTGCTCTTCCGGCGTCGGGTTCGGACCTGCGATGTCGAAGGTCCGGTCCTGCATGAAGTCGTAAT
>PNLC01000038.1 GCA_013822885.1 Bradyrhizobium sp. | reverse complement strand
CGCCGCATCAGTTCGTCGAGCTCGACCTTCTCACCGCCCCGCGCCGCGATTTCCTCGGCCGTCAGATAGGGGTCGTAGGCGATCACCTTCATGTGCAGCAGGCCCTTGCACAGCTCGGCAATGCGGCGGCCGACATTGCCGATGCCGACGATGCCGATGGTCTTGCCTTGAACCTCGTTACCCATCAGCGCGTTACGGTTGACATTGGCCTCGCGCCGCAGCGCGCGGTCGGATTCGAGGATGCGCTTGGACAGCGTCAGCAACATGCCGAGCGCGTGCTCGGCGACCGAGTTGGCGTTGCCGCCCGACTGATTGACGACGAGCACGCCTGCCGCCGTGCAGGCGTCGACGTCGACGGGATCGAAGCCTGCGCCGTTCGAGGATACGATCAGGAGGTTCGGCGCGCGCTTCAAGAGCTCCGTGTGGACATGGAAATGCCGGGCAATCTCGTCGCGCGCCGCGCCGACCTGATAGGCATGCGCGGCTGACAGGATCGGCGCTGCGACCGTATCGGGGCTGTCGTTCTCCAGCCGGTCGAGCCGTACGTCCGGACGCGCCTTCAGGATATCGACGTAGATCTCGTTGGCGAGATATTTGACATAGAACACGCGCTTGTTGTTGACGGTCATTTCTCTGGACAACCTTCGGTTCGGGAAACAATGGGGCCTGGCGGGATTGGTGGCGTGGATACACTCTGCATCGCTTTATCAGGCGTCCACATCCGAAACAATCGGAGCAGATGTCATTCCGCCTTCATGCCGGCAGCCTTGATGCTGCGGCGTGCTGCCGATCGCCTGGGCGCCGAGCTTGGCCAGGCGTTCCTTCACGGCAGCCGTATTCAGAGCCGCGACATTGCCGCCTATTCTGGAATCAACGGTGGCCGCATTGCTAGGCGGTAACGTCGAGATTGTCGCCGACGCCGAGGCCAGGATTGGCGGGCGAGGCCTGCTCCGCTGTCTCGGCTGCGATTTTCCCCGCGATGGCGGTGGCCCTCAAAGCGGTGGTCGCGATTTGCAACTGCTTGGTCTCATCCTGAATGGCGAGAATACCGCTGACTATGCTCGAGACTTCCATACGCAGCACTCCAAAGCGGGCAGGCTACCCGGCGTAACTTAATGTTTCGTGTCCTTCCGCCCGGCATCGTCGACATCGGGGCCGGGTCCGCGTGCTGGCAAATGGGCTCAAATGACCTGCCCATGTATCCCTCTCGATATCTTTTTGTTGTTATCTCACATCGTCGCACGCAGCCGCAGCGCCGCGAGACGCAGGACACCGATACGATCGGGACATGTTGACAATCCCGCCGCGGACGTCAAGTTTCGCCGCTCCAAAGGTGAGCGCGCACGAGGCAATCGTCGCGGAGGGGAGAACAAGGATGGCGGTTGCAGAGGAAAACACCTCGCCCGAGGCCTCCGAGAAAAGCTGGCACGGGGTGGTGTTGCAAACGCTCAAGCGCAACGACATCCGCCTGGTCCCCTATGTGCCCGACCGCGTCCTGACGACGCTGATCCGGAATTTGCACGCCGATCCGTTTTTCACCACCTTCCCCACCGCGCGCGAGGAGGAAGCGGTCGGCATCGTCTCCGGCGCCTGGATGGGCGGCATGCGGGGCGCGGTGCTGATGCAGACCTCCGGGTTTGCGACGCTGGCCAACATCCTGGCGTCGCTGGCGGTGCCCTACCAGATCCCGCTGATCATGTTCGTGTCCGAACGCGGCACGCTCGGCGAATTCAACTACGGACAGTCGCTGGTGTGCCGCACCATGCGCCCGGTGCTGGACTCGCTCGCGATGGAACACCATACCGCCACCCGGCTCGACGAGTTCGAATTCATCGTCGACCGCTCGATCAAGCAGGCCATCACGACCCAGGCGCCGGTGGCGCTGATCCTCTCTCCGCTGCTGACCGGCGGCAAAGTCTTCGACAAGTGAGCGCCGCCAGGAAAACTGTCATGAACATCGCTGCCAACAACCCTGCCCGCAACACCAAGGTCATGAACCGATTCGACCTCACCTCGCGGCTCGTCGCGAAGCTGAACGACGAGGAAGCCGTGATCGGCGGCATCGGCAACACCAATTTCGACCTGTGGGCCGCCGGCCACCGGCCGCAGAATTTCTACATGCTCGGCAGCATGGGTCTTGCCTTCCCGATCGCGCTCGGTGTGGCGCTGGCGCAGCCCAATCGACGCGTCTTCGCACTCGAAGGCGACGGCTCGCTGTTGATGCAACTGGGCTCGCTGACGACGATCGCGACGCTGGCGCCGGACAACCTCACCATGGTGGTGATGGACAACGGCGTCTACCAGATTACCGGCGCGCAGCCGACGCCGGCAGCGGCCGTCGCCGACATCGTCGCCATCGCGGTCGCGAGCGGGCTCAGCAACAGCACGTGGGCCGCGGACGAGGAGGATTTCGAGCGCCTGATCGACCAGTCGATGTCGGCCTCCGGGCCGACGCTGATCGGCGTGCGCATCGACGACAAGCCGGGCACCGGCACCACCCGCCGCGATCCCGTGCAGATCAGGGAACGCTTCATGCACGGCATGGGCGTGCGGGAACTGCTGTAATCGGGAACAACATAGTGGTCGGACGGTCCAGCATTAACCCTACACTCATCTCAAGGCGGTTTTATCGGCATCCGGCCAGCGTAAGTGCTATTCGGGCGCGATGAATATTTTGATGAACTTCACTCTCAAGGCTGTTGCCTGGATTTTGGCCGCCGCGGTGACCTTCGCCACGCTCGGTCCGCCGACATATCGGCCTCATGCCTCCGATCTCGGTCAGAACGGCGAGCACGCCTTCGCCTTTGTCCTGGTCGGATTGGCATTCGGTTTGGCCTACAACCGCAACCGATGGATGACGGCGGCGATTTCCATCGTCATGATAGGCCTGCTCGAACTCCTGCAGCACTGGATGCCGGGAAGGCACGCAAGGCTCAGCGATCTTGTTGTCGATGCGTTGGCGGCCTGCGCCGGCGTGATAATTGCCGCCGCCCTCGACTGGGCGTTCAGGCGCGCGCGACGGCTGGCGATGCGAACGTCCTGACGCAAAAATCCCCGCGGGCACGAGGCCCGCGAGGATCAATCTGCAAACTGCAATCTTCGTTAGTCGATGATCTTGACGACCCGGCGGGTGCGCGGCTCGACGATCACGCGGCGTTCGTTGACGACCGCATAGTTATACTCCGCGTGGCTCGGCACCGGCCGCAGTACGACCGTCTCCGGCAGCGGTTCGCCGACCACCACCCGCTCGCGAACCACGACTGAACGATCGCGCGGGAGCCCGGTGATCACGGCGTTCGGAATTTCCAGGCCGAGTCCAACAGCCGCGCCGACGGTTCCACCGACAGCCTCGCCGACCGGGCCGGCGATCGCACCGCCCGCCCTCGCGCCTTCGTTTGCGCCCTGCACCGTGGTGGATTGGGCAAACGCGGCACTTGAAGTCAGCAGCGACGCTGCAATCAGTGAAACAGCAAAACGATTGGTCATCATGTCCTCCAGTGGCTTTGACGATGCCTCTCAACCGCTGGCGGAACGAGATGTTCCGGTTCCACTTGCCGCCCATGTGACCGATTTTTCGTCAGTTCCGTGACAGTACACCGGAACCAATCAGCCCTTTGCAATCTGATGGCTCGCCATTGGCACCAGCGCACGCACATTCCCGAATGGTCCCACGCCTTGCCGCCATGCGCCGTACCGGAGTTGAACAATTGCTGCGACCGCGGTGCGCCACGCGCGCCCTCAAGTGCCAGATTGAGGTACATCTGGCGCCAGCCACGATAACCACCTGAGGCCAATTCGCAAATTCGGAGCGCGAAGAGTGGCACCTCCACCGCAGGATTGACCGATGAGCCGCTTTACGGCGCTCTCGGAGCAGCGATGTCCCGGAGCCGCTATTGCAGGAAGCGCTCAACTGCCGATAGACTGCAGCGACGTCACGGCGAATACAAAAGAGGACGTGCGATGACCGATGTCCCAGTGAACGCCGGTACGCAATCGGGCAGCATCGAACCTAGTCTTCATCGGGTCATGGGCCCCTGGCTGCTTTTGCTGTTCATCGTCGGCGATATACTCGGCACCGGCATCTACGCGCTCACGGGCCAGGTTGCGAAGCAAGTGGGCGGCGTCGTGTGGCTGCCTTTTGTGATTGCGTTCGTGGTCGCGCTCGTGACCGCGTTCAGCTATCTCGAACTGGTCACGAAATATCCGAAAGCCGCGGGCGCGGCGCTCTACACCCATAAAGCCTTTGGCATTCACTTCGTCACATTCATCGTTGCCTTTGCGGTGATGTGCTCAGGCATCACCTCGGCATCGACGGCTTCCCGGGCTTTCGCCGCGAACATGTCGAGCGCGATGGGGCTCAATCTATCCGCAGTTGGGATCACGGCCACGGGTCTCGTTTTCATGGCCATCATTGCTGCGGTCAATTTCCGCGGCGTCGGCGAAAGTGTGAAGGCGAACGTGGTTCTCACCTGCGTGGAACTGACGGGACTGCTGATCATCATCGTGATCGGGCTCTGGGCGATCGGGTTGGGCCAGGGCGACGTGTCGCGAGTTGTGCAGTTTCGCACGAACGCGGACGGCGGCATGTTCTGGTCGGTGATCGCGGCGACCACGCTCGCGTTCTTTGCCATGGTAGGATTCGAGGATTCGGTCAACATGGCCGAGGAATGCAAGGATCCAACCCGTCATTTCCCCAAGGTGCTGCTTGCCGGCCTTGCGATCACCGGCATTGTCTATGTTCTCGTCTCGATTTCCGCGATCACGCTGGTGGCGCCGGAGCAATTGGGCGAAGGCGAGACCCCCCTTCTGCAGGTGGTGCAACAAGGCGCGCCAAATTTTCCACTTTGGATCTTTGGATTCATCACAATGTTCGCGGTCGCCAATAGCGCGCTCATCAATATGCTGATGGCAAGCCGCCTCGTGTACGGCATGAGCCGCGAGCATGTGCTCCCGCCCCCCCTGGGCAAAGTACACAAGACGCGCCGCACCCCCTACGTCGCCATTGGCTTCACGACCCTGCTGGCATTTGCCCTGATCACGTTTGTCGGTGAGGTGCCGGCGCTCGGAGGCACCACCGCGCTTCTGTTGCTATGCGTTTTCACGGTGGTGAATGTCGCGGTCCTGGTGCTTCGGCGCGATCCTGTGGATCACCAGCATTTCCGCACACCGACGATACTGCCGATTCTGGGGGCGGTGTTTTGCGCTTTCCTCACCGGCCCCTGGACCGGCCGAGCCGTTGTTCAGTACCACGTCGCCGGAGTCCTGCTCGGGGTGGGCGTCGTTCTTTGGTTCGTAACGATCATGGTCAACCGCAAGACCGGGGTGACGAGAGCGGAGCCGAGTGTGGAAAGTCTAGGTCACGGCGGGCCCGTCAACTAGGGCGTGAACCATAAACTTTGGCATGTCCGCGTCACGTCCGGTCAGGGGTAATCTCGGCCGTGCCGGTGATCCGGTTTTGCTGGTTACGGCAAGAACGACCCGAACCGGTCGCGTACCAGCCTGCCGGCGTCTTACCGGTCGCGCGGTCCCCGATGCAGGTGTCCTCAATGTTCGCTGGCTGCTTCCCGCCAATATGATATGATGTCTGCTCGCAGAGGGGAGCGAATTGCATGGCATGCCCCCATCGTGGGGTGAGATGAGATAGGCGGCCAGTCCACACGATGGGAGGAGACGATGACCATCGAAAGCATTCTGAAGCGGAAGGGCACTGACGTCGCAACAATAGCACCGGAAGCCAGCGTCAAGAGAGCGGCCGACTGGCTCCGCGCCAAGAACATTGGCGCTCTCGTGGTGACGAGAGAGAACACAATCCTCGGTCTCGTTTCCGAACGCGAAATCGTCCATGCATTTTCTCGCCACGGCGAGGAAGCCGGATCGATGCACGTCAAGGACATCATGCAGCACGGCCTCACCACTGTGTCCCCGGACGAGAGCGTCAATCGCGTGATGAAACTGATGACGCAGCATCGCGTCCGCCACATGCCGGTAATGCGCGACGGCAAGCTGGCCGGCATCATCAGCATCGGCGACGTGGTCAAGCATCGGCTTGAGGATCTCGAACTCGAGACCAACGTCCTGCGCGACGTCTACCACGCCGCGCGTTGACGGCCGGGCATCGGCTGCTATCAGCCTTGGGCAGCGCGAGGCAGCAAGCGCTTGATCTGTTTCCAGGCCGGCGCCAGCGCGAACCCGACGATCGGAATCGTGACCGCTCCGACCAGCAACCCGAGCACGCCCGATATCGCTGCATGGGCGATCCATTCGAGCAGGCCTGAGGCCGCCGGCAGCACGTGCGCCGCGGCCTCGGTCGCGGCATGAACCGCCGCGCCGATCGACGGCGGACCGTATGCCTCAAGGCCGTGCAACACGATGCCGCCGCCGACCCAGATCATGGCCGCGGTACCGACGACGCTGAGAATGGTCAGGAACACCGGCATGCCGCGAACAAGGGCACGGCCGAGCCCCCTGCCCCCCCCGGCAAGGACGGACGCGCCTTCGTTGCGTGCAAGCGCGATGCCGACATCGTCGGCTTTCACGATCAGCGCAACCAGGCCGTATACGGCGACGGTGATTCCGATCGCAACAACCGCCAGCACCACCGCCTGCTTCACGAAACTTCCCGCGGGAAGCGCCGCCAGCGTGATCGCCATGATCTCCGCCGAGAGGATGAAGTCGGTCTTGATCGCGCTTGCGATCTTCTCGTCCTCCAGCGTCTTCGCATTCAGCGCCACCGTCTCGAGTTGGGCTTCGTGCGCGTGGGCCTGGTGCGGCATGACGGCTTCGAGGACTTTCTCCACGCCCTCGTAGCAGAGATAGGCGCCGCCGAGCATCAGCAGCGGCGTGATCGTCCAGGGCAGGAAATAACTCAGCGCCAGTGCGACGGGAAGCAGGATCAGGAGCTTGTTGCGCAACGATCCCGCCGCGATCCTGCCCACGATCGGCAGTTCGCGCTTGGCGGCAAATCCGATCACGTAACCCGGCGTCACCGCGGTATCGTCGATGACGACGCCGGCCGCCTTCACGCCCGCCTTGGCGGCCTGGCTCGCCACATCGTCGAGGGAAGCTGCGGCCATCTTTGCGATCGCCGCGATATCGTCGAGCAGCGCCATCAATCCGACGCTCATCGATATTCCTTCATATTGTATGGTTCCCTGCCGACGACACTGCCGCCACAGAAGTACATCTGCGCGTGAAGCTCAAGCTTTGAGCTGGTTCCGGCGGGCGCGCATTTCGTCGCTGGGCTTGATGTCCTGCGAACGGCTGTAGATTGCCACCGCAATGATCAGCACCACCGTTAGCACACCGAACAGCGCACGGTAGGCGCTTTCCGTGCGCGCGCCGTCGGCCAGCGGCTCGAAAGCGCCGATAATGATACCGGAGAGCGTCTGCATGCAGGCGACACCGAACATCACGGCGGTGTTGATCGTCGCCACGCCTCGGCCGATCAGCCGGTCCGGAAAAATACCACGGCCATGTGTCATCACCATGGTGCTGGCGGCGCTGAAGAAGCCCATGCCGAGAATGGCGCCGATCGGCACCCACACCGGGGGATGCGACGCGAGTGCCAGGATCGCCAGCATCGAGATGGTGGCCAACGTGCCGCCGACCGCGATCCACTTGCGCGTGTCGAGAATGCGATCCAGCGGACCAAAGGATACGATACCGAACTGGTAAGTGACCACGGCGGCGAGCAGGACGTTGCCGGCCTCGATCGGCGTCAGGCCGTACACCTCGCGCAGGAACGGGCCGCCCCACAAGCCGTGCACAGTGAAGGTGCAGGCATAATTGCAGAAATTCATCGCCAGGATCGGCCTCAGGCGCGGGTTGCTCAGCACCTCGACGAGGCCACCCAGCATCTGGCGCGGCGTCTCCGGCGTGCGGTCCAGAAAGGGATGGCCAGGCGGCGCGTCGCGCACCACCAGCCAGACCGCGACGGTGGCCAGCGCGATGAAGATGACGACCGCGCCGAACACGACGCGCCAGCCGACGGCTTCCGAGGCCCAGGCCAGCGGCGTGGTCGCGAGCAAGTTGCCGAGCAGGCCGATGGAGAGCACCATGGCGGTGAGCGTGGAAAAGCGATCAGGCGGAAACCAGCGCGAGATCACCACCATGCTGCCGATCAACATGACGCCGAAGCCCGCGCCCATCAGCACGCGGCCACTCAGCAGCACCGGCCAGGTTGGCGCCAGCGTGAAGATAGCCGCGCCCGTCGTGGCGAGGATGAGCATGCCGGCCACCGTGCGCCGCGGGCCGAAATGGTCGAACAGGAAGCCGCACGGGATCTGCATCGCAGCAAAGCCGAAGAAGAAGGCGCCGGTCAGCGCGCCCAGCGCTTCCGGCCCGATCGCGAGATCGCGCATCAGGTCGAGGCCGATGGTGACGTTGGCGGCCCGAAAAAAATGGCTGCCGACATAGGCAGTGGCCAATGTCGCGACGATGATCAGGCCCCGGCGGTGGGGGAACGGCTGCCGCTCGGAGGGCTGCATCGATGGGTGGTGTCCCGCTTCTCGTTGAAGATCGTGGCAGGTATCTTGGAAGCCGAACCTATGCGGGCTTGGTTTGGAGTTCAAGGTTGGGCCAAGTTGCACTGCCGCAAATCCCTGTCCTGCAAATGACGAAGGCAACGCTCGCGTGAGGGCCGCCATCATTCCGGATGGCATTTGGCTTCGGCCACATCTCCTGACTTGAAACCGCCGGGATGAGACTCTCATTATCTGCCCAGGGGGCCGTTTCCAGAGCACCCTTTTTGGGAGGATACAGATGAAGGCATTCATATTGGGTGCAGCGTTCACGCTTGCGTTCTCGGGCGCCGCCACCGCGCAGGCGCCGAGTTGGACCGTCCCTGCGGAAAGCCAGCGTTGCCCGTCGAAATGGGGCGCAGCCGACGAGCGCGGCTCGGCCAATCACCAGAAGCCGGCGGCCGTGATGAACGCCGCCAAACTGATCAAGTCCGGCGAGGTGTTCGAACTCGCGCACGTGCTCGGTCCCAGCATGGCGTTCTTCGGCACGCGGCGCTTCGACGTCCACACCAAGCGCACATTCATGAACCAGTTCTCCAACATGCGCGGCTCGAACGAAGAGGTCATCATCACCGAACTCGGCCAGGTCGGCACCCAGTTCGACGGCTTTGCGCACCAGACCCACCTCAACAGCTGGTACAATTGCCAGAAGGTCGATGAGAACGTCGATCGCGGCGGCTTCAAGAAGTTCGGCATCCACAATGTCGGCGCGCTGTTCACGCGCGGCGTCCTGATCGACGTCGCCGGCTTCAAGGGCGTCGAGATGCTCGGCGACAATTACGAAATCACCGTGGAAGATCTCGAGGGTGCGCTCAAGAAGCAGAACCTGACGCTGCAGCCCGGCGACGCCGTCCTCATCCACACCGGCTGGGGCAAGCTCTACGGCAAGGACAACCCGCGCTACGTGAAATCCTGCCCGGGCATCGGCGTGCCGGCAGCACTCTGGCTCGCCACCAAGGACCCGATGCTGCTCGGCGCCGACAACTGGCCGGTCGAGGTCTCGCCCAACCCCGACAAGCAATTGTCGCTTCCGGTGCATCAGGTCGCGCTGGTGGTGAACGGCATCCATTTGCTGGAGAACCTCAAGCTCGATGATCTCGCGCAGAAGGGCGTCGGAGAATTCGCCTTCGTGATGCAGCCGCTCAAGATTGAGGGCGGCTCGGGCTCCACGGTGTCGCCGATCGCCGTGAGGTAGCGGTAGCTCCACGATCCGCACGTCCCTGACGAATGTCCGCGCTTTGCGAGAAGTGCGGACATTCGCTTGGCCCAGGGCGTTGCCTGTGACACGGTAGGAACAAGGAATATTTCCTTGGAAGCCAGCCCCACGAGTGATCATGAGTTTCTTCGAGCAACTTAAGACCGCGGCCGCCGCCGAGTGGCGGGCGTATACCGAGCATCCCTTTACCGAAGGGCTGGCGGACGGTTCCCTTCCTGAGGCTGCATTCCGCCACTATCTCGTTCAGGATTATCTGTTCCTGATCGAGTTCGCCCGCGCCTACGCGCTCGCCGTCTACAAATCGCCCAGGCTCGCCGACATGCGCGAAGCTGCCGGCGGCCTCTCCGCCATTCTCGATGTCGAGATGAACCTGCATATAAAACTCTGCGCCGGCTGGGGCCTGTCGGCCGCAGACCTCGAGCAAGCCCCGCCGGCGTCCGAGATGCTGGCCTATACGCGCTACGTGCTTGATGCCGGCATGCGCGGCGACCTGCTGGCGCTCAAGGTGGCGCTCGCCCCTTGCGTGATCGGCTACGCGGAGATCGCCACACGGCTCGCCATGCGGCCCAACGCGCTCGCTGCAACCAACCCCTATAGCGTCTGGATCGCCGAATATGCCGGCGCTCCCTATCAGGAAGTCGCGGCGAACGCGCGCGCACATTTGGATGGCCTCGCCGATCGCTACGTCACGCCCGCCCGTGAGGCGGAGTTGGTCGCGATCTTCGGGGAAGCCACCCGTCTCGAAGCCGACTTCTGGGAAATGGGCTGGCGCGCCGGCAAGCGCTGATTGCTGTTACGACTTCGTCGTGGTCATATCGCCCCATGAGCCCACCGACACCATCGCCTGCCACGGAAGGCTTGCATGTCCGCCCGATGCGGCCGGAAGAAATCGCGATTGCCATCGACTGGGCCGCGGCGGAGGGGTGGAATCCCGGCCTCACCGATGCGACCTGCTTCGCCACAGTCGATCCGCAAGGATTTCTCATCGGCGAGTTCGACGGCGAAACGGCCGCGACCATTTCCTGTGTCAACTACAGTGCGAGCTTCGCCTTCCTCGGCTTCTACATCGTTCGCGCGGACCTGCGCGGCCGTGGGCTGGGACTGCAGATATGGAACGCAGCCATCGCGCACGCCGGCTCCCGGGTGATCGGGCTCGATGGCGTGGTAGCGCAGCAGGAGAACTACCTGAAATCCGGATTCGCACTCGCTTATGCCAACATCCGTTACGGCGGAACTGTCGCGCCGCTCCCGGAGGCGTCGCAGGCGGGCGTCGCACTCAGTGAAATCCCCTTCGTTGACGTGGAGGCGTACGACGCGACCGTATTTCCGGCGCCGCGATCCGCGTTTTTGCACGCTTGGATTGGCGCGCCCGGGCATATCGGTCGCGCGGTCGTGCGTGATGGCAGGCTTGCCGGCTGGGGCGTGGTCCGTCCGTGCCGAACGGGCCGCAAGATCGGTCCATTGGTGGCCGACGACCGCGCCACCGCCGAGGCCGTGCTATCGGCTTTGCTGTCCGCCGCGGGCAGCGGCGAAATATTCCTCGATGTTCCCGGCACCAATCGCGACGCAATCGCGTTGGCGCAGGGTCTCGGGCTTGTGCCGGTGTTCGAAACGGCGCGCATGTATACCGGCGCGATCCGGCCAGTGCGGCTCGAGCGGGTCTTCGGCGTGACCAGCTTTGAGCTGGGGTAGCTCCATCGTAGCGACATCGGAAAGCGGCCGGGGATTACAGCTTGTTCCCGGCATGAAATCGAACTAGCTCAGGGCGGCAGGAACGGACCGGGCAAATTGCAGATGGGTCGGGATCCAGGCGATCAATTCCCCTACGCGGCGTTCTTGTGGCCGGCGCTCGCGGCTGCATCGGCCGTTGAAACCGCCTCGACAATGGCGGCGCAACTGCTGGATTTTGTGCCCGCGACTGAAGATGCCCGCACCGCAGAAGAGCCGGAAGGCGCCACGCCGGGAAAGATGGCGCTGGAGCTGGACTGCGTGCGCCTCCATGACTTCACCACCGCCGAGAACGGCGTCCCTACCCTGCTCTGCACGCCGCTGGCGCTGCATGGCGGCGCGGTTGCGGACCTCGCGCCGGGACACAGCCTGGTCGAAGCGCTTCGTGGTGCTGGAATCGATCGTCTGTTCATGGCCGATTGGCGTACGGCCAGCCCCGACATGCGCTCGCTCGGCATCGACGAGTATCTGGCCGCGCTCAACGTGCTTGTCGACGACGTCGGCGGCCGGGTCGATCTTGTCGGGCTTTGCCAGGGAGGCTGGCTATCCCTGATCTATGCGGCACGCTTCCCGGCCAAGGTGCGCAAGCTCGTGATGGCCGGTGCGCCGATCGATCTTGCAGCGGCGCATTGCGGGCTGTCCGCGGTCGCCGAGGCCACGCCGCTGACGGTCTTTCAAGGCCTCGTCAATTCCGGCAACGGCCTCGTGATCGGCCGCAGCATCGCAAAATTCTGGGGAAACCCGACCGGCACCAAAGATATTCATGAAATCCTGCAGACAGCTCACCCGATCGGTTCGCCGGAATTCACGCGGCTCGAGGCCAGCTTCAGGAAGTGGAATTCCTGGACCATCGACGTTCCCGGCAAATACTATCTCGAAGTCGTCGAGAAACTTTACAAGCGCAACGAGCTCGCCCGCGGAAATTTCGTTGCACTGGGGCAAAGGATCGACCTCTCGCGCCTGCGGCTTCCAATCTACCTGCTGGCCGGGAGCGCCGACGACGTGGTCGCCCCGGAGCAGGCGCTTGCCGTTCAACGGCTGGTGGGAACCTCGCCCGAGGCGCTTTGCCATCAGGTCGCGCCGTGCAATCATCTGAGCCTGTTCATGGGAAGACGGACGCTCGAGGAATATTGGCCCGCGATCGTGCGCTGGATGAAGGAAGCTGACTAAGCCCCTCACGGTATTTCCGCAGGTCAAATGCCCAACCATCCCATCATCGTGCAAAAGCACGGCGGCGCCTGCCTCGAAACACCGGCAAAAATCCGCGCGGTTGCGAGCAGCCTCGCCGATCTGCATCGCCGGGGCCACCGCGTCGTTGCGATCGTCTCGGCGATGGGAAAGACCACCGACGAGCTCATCCAGATAGCCTATCAGGTCAGCCCGCATCCCAACCGCCGCGAACTCGACATGCTGCTGACGACCGGCGAACGGATCAGCATGTCGCTGATGAGCATGGCGTTGTCCGACCTCGGCGTGCCCGCGATCAGCTTTACCGGCAGCCAGGCCGGCGTGATGACCGACGACTCCCATTCCTCGGCGCGCATTCTGGATGTGCGGCCGATTCGCGTGCTCGAAGAACTCGATCGCGGCCGCATCGTGGTTCTGGCGGGCTTTCAGGGCGTGAATCCCGTGAACAAGGAAGTCACCACGCTGGGCCGGGGCGGCAGCGACACCACGGCGGTCGCCATGGCCGCGGCGCTGAAGGCCGAGAGCTGCGAAATCATCAAGGAGGTCGACGGCGTGTGCTCGGCCGATCCGCGCATCGTGGCGAACGCGATGCCGCTTCGCCAGCTCGATTTCGCCTCACTCTCCGAGATGTGTTTCTGGGGCGCCAAGGTCCTGCATTTCCGCAGTGTCGAGCTGGCGCAAAACCAGAATGTACGGTTGGTGATCAAGCGATCCGGCGGCACCGAAGACAGCACGACGGTAATGAAAGAGGCCAACGGAATGGAAACCGGAAAAGTCCTTGCCGTCAATTCGATGGCGCGCATCGAGCACGTGGAGATCGATTCGGCCGATCTCAACCAGGGCTTTGAGAAATTCGCGGAGCACCTCAGGCAAAACAGCCTGTCGTGGCCGCAACTGCTGGCCTCGGCCTTCACGTCAGGAAAAACCCGCATCATGCTGACCTGCGACCCGGAATGGCTCGACGCCATGCTGCGCACGCTTGAAGGAGCCAAGGATTTGCGCAAGCAGCGCGAGACGCTGAGTTCGGTGAGCCTGACCTGCTTCGGCGGCGTCTCCTCAGACCTGCCGTTCAGGGCGATCCAGGTTCTGCAACAGCACGGGATCACCGCCGACAAATACGTGATGTCACCGCATTCGGTGAGCTTGTTCGTTCCGGTCGAGAGCCGGGAGGCTGCGGTGAAGGCTCTGCATGCCGGTCTGGTTGCCTGAGCTGGGTGTTATCGGAGTCGCCCCGGATATTCTCCGCCGGATTGATTTTCCAGTTCCATGCATGCTAAGATTGCGTGGCAATCGCGCATTTCTTTCTGTCTATCTCCGAAGCATTTCCATGAGTTGGCGGCCATACAGTCCGAATACCCGCGCCGCTGGCATTCGCAGAACTCATTTCCCGCTTTGGCGAGTGGTACTCGTTCTGGCAGCGCAGCTCATCATCCTGGGTGTAACGGCAGATCTCGCGCGAGCAGAGGATCCGCCCGCAGGAAAGACCCTTTCGGCCTGCCGCGTTCCGCCGCCCGCAGCTATGGGAGAAATCCGGAAGCCATCACCCGAAAGCAAAAAAGGCTACACCTTCATTCTGGCGGCAAGCTCCTCCAGGTACACAGGCGACTACGACCGTGTCATCGAACAGTTCGATCAGGCGATCAAGGCGGATCCAACCAACCCCCGTTTCTACGCCGCGCGAGGTTCCGCGCGCGCGGCGAACCATCAGCTAAGCGAAGCTGTCAACGACCTCGACCGCGCAATAAGCCTCGATCCCGGCTCCTCCCTTGCCTTTCTCGAACGTGGGTCGCTTTATGCGGCCATGGGAGAATATGGCCGCGCCATCGGAGACTTCGGCGAAGCCATCAAGCTCTTTCCCAGGAACGCCAGTGCCCATCTTGCCCGCAGTTACGTCTACCTCGACACGCGCGAGTATGATCGCGCTATCGAGGAAATCGACCAGTCGATCAAGTTAGATCCCCTTTGCCCGGCCGGTTTCTATGTGAGAGGTTTTACCTACGATCTGAAAGGCCAGCGCGACCAGGCCAACACCGAGTACGACCGGGCGATTGAACTCGATCCGGACCCCGGAAATGCCGTGGCGTTTGTACGTCGGGCCCGATCCTACCAGGGGAAGCGCGACTACGATCGCGCGATACAGGACCTTGGTCAGGCCTTGAAACTCGAACCCAGAAATGCCCTTGCGCTGAACCACCGCTGTTTCGTTCGAGCGATGGCCGGCGCGTTTGACGATGCGCTCAAGGATTGCAGCGACGCGCTGCAAATAAGACCTCGCGACGCCGCCATTCTCGATACCCGCGCGTTCGCCTATCTCAAGAAAGGACTGCTTGAGGACGCCCTCGCCGGCTATGACGCCGCACTTCGCATCGACCCGAGAAAAGCGGTCTCGTTGTACGGGCGCGGTATCGTCAAGCGACGCAAGGGGGATATCGTCGGCGGCGAGGCCGATATTGCGATGGCGCTGGCCATCAAGCCTGCTGTCGCCGACTTCATGGCGCGTTACGTAGCCAACTGACCAACATCATCCATGATGCCTGATCCTGCTCAAGCGCCTTTCGTCCCCGGCATCAAGCCACCCAGCGCGAACCGACTGAACGCCGCCATTCCTGGAGTCGGCTTCGTCCGTCTCTTTCGCGCTGGTGGCCTTCCGTCGGATCACGTCTCGCTCCTTTGCTAGCGCGAGATGCCGGGAGAGAAGATCGTAATATAGCGAGTACCGTCATTGCGAGCGAAGCAAAGCAATCCATTTCGCGGCTTGCCGATAGATGGATCGCTTCGTCGCTGCGCTCCCGTGCGCAAACGCTTCGCGTTTGTCGCAGGCAATGACGGCTCCGTCTTACAGCAAGCCCGCGCCGCGCGCCCACTTGTACTTGGCGCCCAACACCTCGACCGGCATTTCAGTCGAATAGGCATAGGCCGGGATGCCGTTCTGGTAGAGATATTCAGCAGCTTCCTCGACCTCGACGTCGCCGGCGAGCGAGGCGACGATCGGCTTCACGAAACCCTTGGCCTCCATCTCCTTCTTCACCTCGACCATGTTGCGGGCGAACACCATCGGCGGGG
>PNLC01000037.1 GCA_013822885.1 Bradyrhizobium sp. | reverse complement strand
AAGAAGCTATCTCAGTTGAATGAATTGCTTCCCTTGTTGGAAGCCGTAGTGCAGAGCGGCAAACCGCTTGTGATTATCGCCGAAGATGTCGAAGGCGAGGCGTTGGCCACGCTGGTCGTGAACCGTCTCCGTGGTGGCCTCAAGGTTGCGGCCGTCAAGGCTCCGGGCTTCGGCGATCGCCGCAAGGCTATGCTGCAGGACATCGCGGTTCTGACCGGTGGTCAGGCGATCTCGGAAGATCTCGGCATCAAGATGGAGAATGTGACGCTCACTATGCTCGGTCGCGCCAAGAAGGTGATGATCGACAAGGAGAACACCACCATTGTCAGCGGGGCCGGCAAGAAGGCCGACATCGAGGCGCGCGTTCAGCAGATCAAGTCGCAGATCGAGGAAACCACCTCGGACTACGACCGTGAGAAGCTGCAAGAGCGTCTAGCCAAGCTCTCAGGCGGCGTCGCGGTGATCCGCGTCGGCGGCGCGACCGAAGTCGAGGTGAAGGAACGCAAGGATCGCGTTGATGACGCAATGCATGCAACCCGTGCGGCGGTTGAAGAAGGCATCGTGCCAGGCGGCGGCGTCGCTCTACTGCGTGCCTCCCAGCATCTCAAAGGACTTCGCACGAAGAACGACGACCAGAAGACCGGCGTCGAGATCGTCCGCAAGGCGTTGTCGTATCCAGCCCGCCAGATCGCGATCAACGCAGGCGAAGACGGTTCGGTGATCGTCGGCAAGATCCTCGAGAAGGATCAATATTCCTACGGTTTCGACTCGCAGACCGGCGAATACGTCAACCTGATCTCCAAGGGCATCATCGACCCGACCAAGGTGGTTCGTGTGGCAATCCAGAACGCAGCGTCCGTCGCGGCTCTCCTGATCACCACGGAAGCCATGGTGGCCGAAGTGCCGAAGAAGAGCGCCGGCGCTGGCGGCATGCCTCCGGGCGGCGGCATGGGAGGGATGGACTTCTAACTCCAACCGCTCAGAACACAACAATAAGAAAGGCCCGGCAGCATTGCTGGGCCTTTCTGCATTAGCTACACGTGCATCTCGACGATACCGCAGGAGAACCATATCATCTACAGCGTTTCAGGGCATTCAACGACGCGTGTCGTTTGCATGGTTTTTGTCACATTTTGTGTTACGGCAGTTGAGGCCTTCTTCGGCGCAATTATAAGGATATGGCATCACAAACAGATGCGAACGTTTTACGGCGGCCTCGCTGTCTTGAAGTGACGAAGCGCGCACGTACGCTGCGCAGCGCCAGGCCATTTTCTTTGCGGAAGTCCGCGATCGTCTTATGATCAGGTGCAAGCCGACCCAGCAGCCACATAACTTCGACATTGCGTCCGGCCTTTCGTTCCAGCCGCCGGCTCGACTACACCCGGTTCAGATAGCCGTAGATGTAAAGCTTGAAGGGAACCGACGGGTGGTACGACGGCCGACCAGTCGCCGCCGGATTCCCACCCCCTCAAAGCTCATCTCAGCCAAATCGAGTGCACCGACAAACACGTCGATCACGCGAACTGGTTGCTCTCGTCAATGAAATCATCGAGGCAATCGGTCAGTAGCGTCTATTGCCCACGATCCGCCTCTTCAACGAAGCGCCTCATCGATTCCTCCCCAGAATCACAGGAAAATCATAACAACAGCACTACGTTTTCACACAGCCAGCGTCATTCGCGTCGGTTTGGCTGCGTACCGATGACTTCGGCTTAGCACCTACAAACAGACATTGTCCCCGTGGGTCGGAATGTCTCAAATGTGCCAGAAGCGGTCGGTCTCGAGGGCTTTTCTTCGTTGTGTGTACCGGAGGACCGGTTTCCTCTCGCTCGAATAGAGCTGTGACGACTCGTGCGATTGGGCTCCGCTTACAACGAGCGAGCGATCAACAGCTTCATGATCTCGTTGGTGCCGCCGTAAATCTTCTGGATCCGGGCATCGACGAACATCCGCGAGATCGGATATTCCTGCATGTAGCCATAGCCGCCAAACAGCTGAAGGCATTCGTCAGCCGTCTGAACCTGCTTTTCCGAGCACCAGTATTTCGCCATCGACGCGGTGACGGTGTCGAGGTCCCCGGCGACGAGGCGCTCGACGCACCAGTCGACGAAGACGCGCGCGATCATCGCTTCGGTCTTGCGCTCGGCCAGCCTGAAGGCGGTGTTCTGGAAATCCATCAGCGGCCTGCCGAAGGCGGTGCGTTCCCTGGCATAGTCGGTGGTCAGTTTTATCGCGCGCTCCATCGAAGCAACCGCGCCGACCGCGAGCGCGAGGCGCTCCTGCGGCAACTGCTGCATCAGTTGGACAAAGCCCTGGCCTTCTTCCCCACCAAGCAGGTTCTCCGGCGGCACCACGACATTGTCGAAGAACAGTTCGGACGTATCGGAGGCGTGCAGACCGATCTTGTCGAGGTTGCGCCCACGACGATAGCCGTCCGCGCCCGCCGTCTCGACCACGATCAGCGAGAGGCCTTTGGCGCCGGCTTCGCCGGTGCGCGCGACCACGATGACGAGATCGGCGGCCTGTCCGTTGGTGATGAACGTCTTCTGACCATTGATGACGTAGGAATTGCCCTGCTTCTTCGCGGAGGTCTTGACGCTTTGCAGGTCCGAGCCGGTTCCGGGCTCGGTCATGGCAATGGCGCCGACCATCTCGCCGGACGCCATCTTCGGCAGCCAGCGCTTCTTCTGCTCCTCGGAGCCGTAATTGAGAATGTAGTGGGCGACGATCGCGCTGTGCACGGAGACGCCGGTCGTCACCTCCGGCACCGTGCTTTCGATGTCTTCGAGAACAGCGGCATCGTAAGCGAAGGTCGCACCCAATCCGCCATAGGCCTCGGGAACGCTCGGCAGCAGCGCACCCATCTCGCCAAGTCCGCGCCAGGCGAAGCGGTCGACCATCTTCTGCTCGCGCCATTTCTCGGCATGCGGCAACAGATCCCTGGCGAGGTACTTCCGGAACTGGTCGCGGAAGACGTCGAGTTCTTCGGTCATCCAGGAGGAGCGGTATTGCATGTGACCCTCGCTATCAGATGAGCAGTCCGCCGCCGGCGACGATCACCTGGCCGCTGATATAGTTCGATTCCGGGCTACAGAACAGATAGACCGCGTCTGCCGCCTCCTCCGGCGTGCCGCCGCGGCCGAGCGGGATCATCCGGCCCATCGCTTCCAGCATCTCCGGCCGCACTCCGACCTTGATGTCACGGCCGGCGACGTCGATGGTGTTCTGTTGCGTCTCGATCGGCTGGGTCAGACGGGTGTTGATCAAACCGAAAGCCACGCAATTGACGTTGACCTTGTAGCGGCCCCACTCCTTGCACATGGTGCGGGTAAGCCCGACCAGCGACGCCTTCGCCGACGAATAGCTCGCCTGCCCGGCATTGCCGTAGAGGCCCGCAATCGAGGAGATGTTGACGACCTTGCGGAACACCTCGCGCCCGGCCTCGGCTTCCTTCTTCGCCATCACCCGAATCGGCTCGGCGGCCGCGCGCATGATGCGGAAAGGGGCGACGAGATGGACGTCGAGCATCGCCTGGAACTGCTCATCCGTCATCTTCTGGATCGTCGAATCCCACGTGTAGCCAGCATTGTTGACGATGATGTCGAGCCCGCCGAAGCGTTCGATCGCAGCACCGACGAAGCGATCAGCAAAGCCCGGCTCCGTGACGCTGCCGTTCACCGCTACCGCCTCGCCACCCGCGGCCTTGATCTCATCGACCACGGCATCGCCCGGCTCGGCATCGAGGTCGTTGATAACGACCTGGGCGCCCTCGCTCGCGAGCTTCAGTGCAATCGCACGGCCGATGCCGCGGCCCGAGCCCGAAACGAGCGCGATCTTCCCTTTCAGTTTCGACATGATCTCTCCCTAGAGCGCGATGATGGCTTCGCCGGCGAGTTTGATCTCGCCGGTCTGGTCCTTTGTGGTGAGGGCGAGCCTGGCGCGCCGCTCGCCCTTGTCTTCGAACAGTTCGGTAACTGTTCCTTCGCAGGTCAGCTTCGCGCCGAGTTGCGTGATTGCGGCAAAGCGGGTCGAGAACGAGCGGATACGTGACGGCGCCACCGCGTCCGTCAGCGCCTGCCCCAGATAGGCCATCACCAGCATGCCGTGCGAGAAGACATCGGGAAACCCGGCCTGCTTCGCAAAATCGATGTCGACGTGGATCGGGTTGTGATCGCCGGACGCACCACAATAAAGCGCAAGCCGGTGGCGGGTAATAGGCGGAAACTCCTTGTGGACCAGACGGTCGCCAATCGATGGAGACTCTGCGCTCATGACGGCCTCGCGTTGCGCACCACGACCGTGCGCGAAAGGTCGGCGACGTGGACGCCGTGCTGGTTGGTCACTTCGGTCTCGACCACCACCAGGGTCATCGCCCCGCCCTTCTTCTCGGTCACGCTGGTTACATGGGGCTTGAATGTCACGGTGTCGCCGACCGCAACGGGCGCGTGATAGTCAAAACGCTGCTCGCCATGCAGCACACGGGCGAGGTCGATGTCGAGCGCCCTCAGGAATTCAAAGGGCTCGGTGGCATCCATCATCTCCAGGCAGAACAGGTAGGTCGGCGGCACTGCCGCAGCCCCATATCCGGCTGCCTGCGCGGCTTTGTCGTCGCGATAGAGCGGATTGGTCTCGCCGATCGTGTCGAGGAAGAAGCGCAGGCGCCCCGGCTCGACGCGCGCGGTGACTGTCGTGAAGGCACGCCCGACGGCGGATTGATCGACCATCGCGGCCTCAGGCGCGTTCGTAGAGCGTGACGACGCAGGCGCCGCCAAGGCCGAGATTGTGCTGCAGGCCGATGCGCGCGCCTTCGACCTGGGTCGCCTGCGCCGTGCCGCGCAACTGCCGCGTCAGCTCGTAGCACTGCGCCAGCCCGGTGGCGCCGAGCGGATGGCCCTTCGACAGCAGGCCGCCGGAGGGATTGGTCACGATCCGGCCGCCATAGGTGTTGTCGCCATCGTCGATGAAACGCGCCGCCTCACCCTCTCCGCACAGGCCGAGGCCTTCATAGGTGATCAGCTCGTTGTGGGCAAAGCAGTCGTGCAGTTCGACGACGTCGAGATCGTCAGGACCGATACCGGCGGCCTCATAAACCTTCTTCGCGGCATCGCGCGCCATGTCGTAGCCAACCACCTGCATCATGTCGCCGGCGCCGAAGGTCGACGCCGTATCCGTCGTCATGGCCTGTGCCGCGATGCGAACGCTCTTGTTGAGCCCATACTGGTCGGCGAATTTTTCCGAGACCAGGATCGTCGCCGCCCCGCCGCACGTCGGCGGGCACGCCATCAGCCGCGTCATCACGCCGGGCCAGATCACCTGGTCATTCATGACGTCATCGGCAGTGACTTCTTTCCTGAACAGCGCCAGCGGGTTGTTCTTCGCGTGACGGCTGGCTTTCGCCCGCACCTTGGCAAAGGCCGAGAGCGGCGTGCCGTGCTTCTTCATGTGGCTGAGGCCTGCGCCGCCGAAATAGCGCAGCGCCAGCGGCACGCCGGGCGCGTCGATGAGCTTGTCGGCGGCAGCGTCGAAATCGTCGAACGCGCTGGGGCGGTCGGTGAATACGGCGCCGAGCGCGCCGGGCTTCATCTGCTCGAAGCCGAGCGCCATCACGCAATCGGCAGCGCCCGACTCGATCGCCTGCCGCGCCAGAAACAGCGCGGTCGAGCCGGTCGAGCAGTTATTGTTGACGTTGACGATCGGGATGCCGGTCATGCCGACCGGATAGAGCGCGCGCTGGCCGCAGGTCGAGTCGCCGTAGACATAACCGACGTAGGCCTGCTGCACCTTGCCGTAGTCGAGACCGGCATCGGCGAGCGCGAGTTTTGCGGTCTCCGCACCCATCACGTGATACGGCGCATTGGCCCCGGGCTTGACGAACGGGATCATGCCGACCCCGGCAACATAAGTGCGTGACGTCATCGCTTCCTCCCGAAAATTACCTTCTGGACTATTTCTTACCCGTGGGTAATATACGGGTCGTCAGCCTCGAGTCAACGCGACAAGCCTTGCGAACATGGACGCCCGCTCTCCCACTTCCAGCCGTCAGTCCCCCTGGCTGCCGTTCGAAAGCCGGCGCCGCGCCCGCGACGAGAAGCGCGAGGCGGTGCTGCGCATGGCTGTTCAGCTCTTCCTCGAGCAGGGTTATCACCGCACCACGCTCAACGACGTCGCCGAGCGGCTCAACATCACCAAGCCGGCGCTCTACAATTACTTCCGCGGCAAGGACGAGATCCTGTTCGAATGCTGGGCAATCGGCAATGAGCGCGTCGACGACTGCATCACCGGGATCGCATCCGGCGGCGGCACCGGCCTCGCCAAGCTGCGCAAGCTGATCGTGAGCTATGCCGAGGTCATGACCACCGACTACGGCAAGAGCCTGGTCCGCTTCGACGTCCGCGACCTCACCGAGCACAATCGCAGGATCGTCAACACCGCCAAGAGGAAGATCGATCGCGCCTTCCGCGACTATATCGCCGAGGGCATCGCCGACGGCACGATCAAGCCGTGCGATCCGAAGCTGTCGGCGTTTGCGATCGCGGGCTCGCTGAACTGGATCGGCCACTGGTTCCATCCGGGCGGACCAATGGCGGCGCAGGCTATTGCCGAAGAATTCGCGATTCGCCTCACCGAGGGCATCGCCACGACATCCACGCGCAAGAAGGCGGGCAAACCGCCTCGCAAGACCAAAACATCAAGGGAGGATCGAAGTGAACATCACCCACGGACTGCGGCGCGCGCTGCAGGTCAATCCCAACGGGCTCGCAATCGTCTGCGGTGAACGGCGGCGCAACTGGCGCGAGATCGGCGACCGCGTGGCACGCCTTGCTTCCGCGATCCGCGCGCTCGGCGCCAAGGACGGTGACCGCGTCGCAGTGCTGTCAATGAACTCCGACCGCTATCTCGAGCTCTACCTCGCCGTCGGCTGGGCGGGCGCGGTCATCGTGCCGCTCAATATCCGCTGGAGCCCGCTGGAGAACGAGGACGCGATGCGCGATTGCCGCGCGGAGATCCTGTTCGTCGACAAGGCATTTGCAGCGGTCGGTACGACCCTGGCCAAGGCCAACCCTGGCCTCAAGCTGGTCTATGCCGATGACGGCGAGACGTCCGCCGGTATGGAGAACTACGAAGCGTTGATCACGCAGAGCCAGCCCATCGCGGACGCCATGCGCAAGCGTGACGATCTCGCCGGTATCTTCTACACCGGCGGCACCACCGGTCGTTCCAAGGGCGTGATGCTGAGCCATGGCAACTTGATGGCCAACGCGTTTAACGCGCTCAGTGAAGGGCTGTGGCCGAGCACTACGATCTATCTGCATGCGGCACCGATGTTTCACCTCGCCAACGGCGCTGCGATGTATTCGGTGCTGCTGTCGGGCGGCTCCAACGTCGTGATCCAGGGCTTTACGCCAGACGGCGTTGCGACCGCGATCCAGAAAGAACGCGCAACTGATGTGCTGCTGGTGCCGACCATGATCCAGATGTTCGTCGATCATCCGACGATCGGCGATTACGACCTGTCGTCCTTGAAACGGATCGCCTACGGCGCCTCGGTGATCAGCGACGCGGTGCTGATGCGCGCGATGAAGGCCCTGCCGCATGTCGAGTTCACCCAGGCTTACGGCATGACCGAGCTGTCGCCGATCGCAACGCTGCTGCATTGGAAGGAGCATATCGGCGACGGCCGCGCCAAGGGCCGGCATCGCGGCGCCGGCCGCGCCGCTTTCGGCTGTGAGGTCAAGATCGTCGATGCCGACGACAAGCTCGTCCCATCAGGCACCGTCGGCGAGATCGCCGTGCGCGGCGACGTTGTCATGATGGGCTATTGGGAGCGTCCGGAAGAGACTGCACGCGCAGTGATCGACGGCTGGATGCACACCGGCGACGGCGGCTATATGGACGAAGACGGCTTCGTCTATGTGGTCGATCGGGTGAAGGACATGATCATCTCCGGCGGCGAGAATGTCTATTCCGCCGAGGTCGAGAACGCGCTGGCGCAGCACCCGGCCGTGGCGCAATGCGCCGTCATCGGCATCCCGAGCGAGCGCTGGGGCGAGCAAGTTCATGCCGTCGTCGTGCTGAAAGGCGGCGCCAGCGCGACAGCCGAGGAGTTGTTGGAATTTAGCAAGACGTTGATCGCCGGCTACAAATGCCCGCGCAGCGTCGACATTACATCGGCTCCGCTGCCACTTTCCGGTGCCGGCAAGGTCCTCAAGCGGGAACTGAGACGGCCGTTCTGGGAAAACCAAACACGGCACGTCAGTTAGGAACTAGGTGCGTACGGCTGGTCGCAAGGTGCCTCGACACCACAGGGCCTGCGATATCGTGCGGGAAACTGATCGACCATGTCAGCAAATTAGGCCTGTCCAATTCCCCTTGGGATCGTACCAGGTGTGGCTGAAGTTGAGCGTGCCGAACAGCATCATCGTGTAGACCTCCTTGGTTTGCTTGATGATCTTGCCCTTATTGTCGAGCGCCGCGTGCCTAAATCTGCTGCGAGAGCGTGTACATGTCGCAATGCCAAACCCAACAGCGGCAACCCCGACCGCGTAAAGGCCCTGCATGGTGCTGCGCGGATCTGCGAACACTGCTTGATTGGCCGCGGGCTCGAGATAGGCGGCAATCAGGCAGGACCTGTTGGCGACGAGTACATTCCACGCAATCGAGGCGTCGTGCCGGGCGAGCTCTTCAGCCACGTAAAGCGCAGGCTCCGCATCGTCGCCGCCCGCAGCCCGCGGCAGCAGCATGCGGAACAGCCGCGAGGCATGCAATCGCTCCAGCAACGCCTCGGGATGCGCCGCGTGCGCTCGATCTCGTCGGCCGCGGCGACGATCTCCACCCCGAGTTCGCGGGCGCGGGCGAACAGGTCCGGACTGGTCTGGATGTCCATGCGTCACCTCAGATTGGTAGGGCATTGCGGCCTCGCGCGCGGACCGGGCTCCTCTACCCACGGTACCTCCACGGCGTGCCGGCGAGCGCGGTCTCGTCAATCGTCCATTGCGGCAGCGCCAGCCCCGGCGCGACATCGGTGAAAACCATGCGCACCCGGCTTCCGATGCCTACCCTCTCGACTTCGGCCTTCGGCGCGAGCACCCCGTCCGGCCGCACCAGATTGCCGATCACGCGGAGCCCCTCTTCCTTGGTCGGCATGTCGCTCTGGGTGTCCAGTTCGACCAACAGCACGAGATATGGCGTGTACGGCTTAAAAGCAGGCTGAATGGCATGATGGACTTCGGTGTAGGAATGCACGGTGCCGCGTCCCTCGACCGACACCCACTCCGAATTCAGCTCCGAACACCAAGGGCACGCCGTTGTCGGTGGGTAGCGAAGCAACTTGCACGAGGCGCAACGCTGGAGGCGGAAATCATGCTTCGCGCAGTAGGCGAAGTAGTTGAGGTTCTCGTGGTCGAGATCATTGACCTCGAGCGGCATGCCGAGATATTGCGCTGAAATCATTGCCCTACCCTCTCCGCATCACCATGGCCGACCCCGTGCCGGGCATCGCCCAACCGAAATTGGCCGACACCTCGGCATTTTTCACCTGGCGACAACCGCCCTCGCGATAATCGTAGGTGTGCTGCCGCTTGCCGTCGGACCCGATCGGACAGCTATCGTCCGCATCATGGCGGAGCTGACGCACGTTCTCGATCACCATGGCGATGCCGTGGGTATAGCCTTCGCAAAGATGGCCGCCCGACGTGTTGTTCGGCCGCTTCCCGCCAAGCATGATGGTGCCGTCGGAGACATAATGGCCGCCCTCGCCCTTCTTGCAGAAGCCGTAATCCTCCAGCTGCAGCATGGTGGTGAAGGTGAAGGCGTCGTAGGAGCCGGTGAGATCGACATCCTCAGGGCTGACGCCGGAGTTCGGCCAGAGGATATCCTTGGCATAGTGACCGGCAACGGTTGAAATCGGCCCGGCCTGGTAGTGCATATCGGCCCGCGGCTTGCAGCAGCGGCCCACTACGCCGCGGATCCGTACCAGTGGATGCTTCAGGTCTTTTGCCCGCTCGGCCGATGTCACGATGATGGCATTGGCATTATCCGTCTCCACGCAGCAGTCGAGCAGATGCAGCGGCTTGCAGATCATCCGGCTGGTGACGACGTCCTCCGCCGTGACCCGCTTCTTGTAATAGGCTTTGGGATTGTTCGAAGCGTGATGGCTGTGGGCGACACGGACATGGGCGACCTGCTCGGCGGTGGTGCCGAAATCGTGCATGTGGCGCATGAAAGTCGGCGCGAACATTTGTCCTGCGCTCTGCCAGCCATAGGCGCGGCTGTGCATCATGTCGCCCGAGACAGGTATGGCGGAGCGCACACCGGTGCCGCCGATCCGCACCTGCGAGAAGCCGTTCATGGAACGGAAGATCACCACCGTCTTGCATAAGCCGGCCTCGATGACGCCGATCGCGATCCCGATCAGCGCCTCGGTCGACGATCCGCCACCGAACACGTCCATATAGAAATTTAGACGGATGCCGAGATCGCCCGCGACGAACGGCGAGAACACCGAGTCGTTGAATTGATACGACAGCATGCCGTCGATCTCGGAAGGCTTGAGGCCCGCATCGGCCATCGCGTTGCGCACCGCGATCGACGCCAGCGCCCGCGTCGACTTGTCCGAGCCTCGCGTGTAGGAGGTCTCGCCGACGCCTACGATGGCATATTTGTCGCGCAGGAATTTTGGCGTGGTGGCTTCGACGTCTTCTCTCGGCAGAGGCATTTTCCTGGGCTCCCGATCCCTTTTATGTTTCTTGTCTTCTCGCGCCTGAATGAGAATGCGGCATGGCTTTCTCTTTGTCTATCGCCCGACCTCTCACGCGTTCGCGTAAGGCTTGATTATTTCCTCGCCGAAGCGAGCTAGCGTCGTTTCGAGATCGGGCATGAACGCCGTCACCGGCAGCGCAAGACGGCCCGCGCCTTGCGCTATGCGCTCCTCGACAGCCGCTCGCGGGTCGACGCCCGAATTCGGCAGCGCACCGGGACAGCCGAGGATCAATTCCACCGTCGCCGGATCGCGTCCGGCCTGCTCGGCCGAACGGGCTACGACGTCACTCAACGGCAGCGTGTCGATCTGGGCACCGATCGAGGGGAAAAAACCGTCGCCCAGGCGGCCGGCGCGCCGGGCGGCCGCTTCCGAGTGGCCACCGATGACGATCGGCACTGATTTCGCGACCGGCTTCGGATTGCAGTTGACCTTGTCGAAATTGACAAACTCGCCGGCAAAGCTGGCGCCGTCGCCGGCCCATAATGCGCGCATCGCCGCGACATACTCATCGGCGCGCTTGCCGCGGCGCTCGAAGGGAATGCCGAGCGCGTCGAACTCTTCCTTGAGCCAACCCACCCCGATTCCGAGTTCGACCCGGCCGCCGCTGAGATAATCGAGCGTGGCGACCTCCTTGGCCAGCACCAGCGGGTTGCGTTGCGGCAGGATCATCACGGCGGTCATGAGGCGCAGCCGCGTCGTGGCCGCGGCGACCCACGTCAGCCAGATCAGCGGATCGGGAAAGCTCACCGACGGACCGCCCGGCAACCGTCCGCCGGGCGCATAAGGATAGACGCTCGCGTAGTCGTCGGGAATCACGACATGTTCGACGGCAAACACCGAGTCAAAACCGGCTGCCTCCGCCAGGCGCACCAGACGCCGGGCGCCTTCCGGGTCGGGGAATGCGAAGTTACCGAAGTGCAGCGCGAATTTCACGGCGGCGGTTCCTCCTGGGCTTAGCGGTGCGCTCTATCGGCGCTTTCCAAACGCCATCATGGCACAGGGCAAGGACGTCGGGGAGCCACCGTTCGTGGGCAGCATTCATGCATCCGCCGACACTGTTCAAGCACACCGAGGCTTCGTATCCTCCGGCCAGGGAGGACCTGACGATGAAGCTGGGCCTGTCAATCGGCTATTCGGGCGCACATCTGGAAGTGCCGGTCGCGCTTGTGCAGCGGGCGGAAGAACTGGGTTACGACTCGGTCTGGTCGGCCGAGGCCTATGGCTCCGACGCGATCACGCCGCTCGCGTTCCTCGCCGCCAAGACCGACCGCATCAAGCTCGGCACCGGAATCATGCAGATCGCCGCACGAACGCCGGCCAACGCCGCAATGTCGGCCGCCAGCATTGACGCGATGTCCGGTGGCGGCCGCTTCATCGCGGGCCTCGGCGTCTCGGGGCCGCAGATCGTCGAAGGCTGGTATGGCCAGCCGTGGGGCAAGCCTTATTACCGGGTCAAGGACTACGTCACGATCATGCGCAAGATTTTCAAGCGCGAAGAACCCGTGACGCACGAAGGGCGCGAGATCAGCCTGCCCTACCAGGGCGAAGGCTCCGCTGGACTGGCCAAGCCGCTGAAGTCGATCCTGCACATGAATCCGGACATCCCGATATATCTCGCGACCGGCGGCGAGACGATGGTCAAGCTGACGGCGGAGATCGCCGACGGCTGGTTGCCGATGGGCTTCGTGCCGGGCGCCATGGCGGAATACGGCCCGTGGCTGGAGGAAGGTTTCAAGCGCGCCGGCAACGGCAAGAGCCTGAAGAATTTCTCCATTCAGGCTTCCGTCCATGTCGAGGTCGACAATGAGGTCAAGGGAGCGCTGGCGCGCCTCAAGCCGGAGGTGGCGCTCTATGTCGGCGGCATGGGCCATCGCACCAAAAACTTTCACAACGACGTCATGGTCCGTCGCGGCTTCGGCGACGCCGCTGGCCGCATCCAGGAGCTCTATCTCGCCGGCCACAAGGACGAAGCCATTGCCAGCGTGCCCGACGAGTGGGTCGATCTGAAATCGCTGGTCGGTCCACCGGCGCGCATCCGCGAACGCTACCGCGCTTGGGAGGACAGCGGCGCGGATTCGCTCAGCGTGCGATCACGCCAACCCGAGGCCATCGAGGTGATGGCCCAGGCCGCCCGGCTGAACCAGGTCTGACCCGCGGAGCACGAGCGTCATGCGTCCAACCCTCCGCGTCGGCGCCGTCTACGATTTCCGCAACACGCCGGAATCGGGCATGGACATGCCGAGCCTGTACGCCGCCATCATGGACCAGGTGGTCATGCTCGACGGGCTCGGACTGGATCTCGTGTGGTTCACCGAGCATCACTTCCTCGATGACGGCTATTTGCCGTCGTGGGTGCCGATGGCCGGCGCGATTGCCGCGCGCACCAAACGTGTTCGGCTATCGAGCGACGTCTGCCTGCTGCCGTTCAACCATCCGGTGCGGCTGGCCGAGGACCTCGCGGTACTCGACAATATCAGCAATGGCCGGATCGAGGTCGGCGTCGGCATGGGCTATGCGCCGCACGAGTTTCGCGGCTTCGGCCTGCCCGTCGCGCGCCGCGTGTCGCTGACGGACGAAGGCATCGAGGTGCTGCGCCAATGTTTCACCGGAGAGAAATTCAGTTTCCATGGCAAGCGCTACGATTTCGACGACGTGATGATCAGGCCGCGATACGTGCAACCGGGTGGCCCGCCGCTATGGATCGCTGCGATGTCGGAGGCTGGCGCGCAGCGCGCGGCCCGCAATGACAGCAACTTCCTGCCGCAGGGCGCGCGGTCGATGGTGCTCGATCCGTGGCGCGCGACGCTGAAAGCATCCGGCCGAAATCCCGATAACTACCGCGTCGGCATCATCCGCTCCTGTCTCATCACCGACGACGCCGAGCGCGACTGGCCGGCTGTGCGCGCCGCCGAACGCTATCGCGGCCAGGTTTATCGCAGCTTCAACAGGGACGAGAGCGCCGCCGGCGGCGTTTCAGGCAACACGCGGGAAGCCAGCATCCCCCAGACATGGGTGGTCGGTAACGTCGAGCACTGTGTGAAGGAGCTGACATCCTTCGTGCGCGAATACGGCATCACCGACCTCGTCACCTGGGCGGTGCCGCCGGGCATGCGGCCGGAACAGATGAACGGCAGTCTCGAACGCTTCGTGCGCGACGTTGCACCGCGCATCAAAGCCGCAGCCGCGGCGGCCTAGGGATGATAGCGCATGGGTGTCGGGATCGGACTGGGCTGTGCTGAGTTTCCGTTTTCCGGCGCGGCCGCGTACTGGCGCTGGATCGACATGTGCGAGGCCGGAGGCGTGGATTCGATCTGGCAGACCGACCGGATCGTTGGCCATCAGCCGTTCCTTGAAACGATGACCACGATGGCCGCCCTGGCCGGGCGCACGCGGCGCATGCGGTTCGGCATGAACGTCGTGTCGCTGACATTCCGCGACCCCGTGCTGCTGGCCAAACAGTGCGCCACCATCGACATGCTGTCCGACGGCCGCTTGCTGCCCGCTTTCGGGATCGGCAGCCCGCTGGCGCCTGAATGGCAGGCGCTCGGCATCGACACCAGGACGCGCGGTCGCAAGACCGACGAGTGCCTCGATATCATCCGCCGCCTGTGGCGAGAGGAGTCGGTCGACTTCAGCGGCGCCTTCTACCAGCTGAAGGGCGTCACCATCGCGCCAAAACCCGTACAGGCCGACCTGCCGATGTGGATCGGCGGCTCGACTGATGCCGCGATCCGGCGCACCGCGCGCATCGGCACCGGCTGGCAGGCCGGCGGCGACCCGCCGGCTGAGGCCGGTCGCGTCGTGGCCGCGATCAAGGCCGCCGCCCGCGAAGCCGGCCGATCCATCGACGAAGATCATTATGGCGCCGGCTTCGCGTTCCACTTCGGCAACCGCGACGCGCCCGGTGTCGGCAAGGCGATGGATGCCTACGCCAAGCGCACGGGGCGTGACGCCACGCACGCATTCGCGATCGGCGACGCCGACACGATTCTTGCGCGCATTGCGGAATATGTCGACGCCGGCGTGTCTAAGTTCATCTTGCGGCCACTCGGCGGCGATGACGACATACTTCTGGCCCAGACCCGTCAGCTAATCGAGCAAGTGCTGCCGCGCGCCGAAGCGCGCTGGCCGAAACATCCAAAGACAAGCGATCCATAGCGACACAAGGGGAGACAACGATGCGCATCGGCGGGGCCGTGTTTTTCACCGACTATTCGATGTCGCCGACCGAACTGGCGCGGGCGCTGGAAGAGCGCGGCTTCGATTCGCTGTGGGTGCCCGAACACTCCCACATTCCGTTGACGCGCAAGTCGCCCTTCCCCAGCGGCGGCGATCTGCCGAAGAAATATTACGACGTGATGGACCCGTTCGTGGTGCTGAGCGCGGCTGCGGCGGTCACCAAAACGCTGTTGCTGGGCACCGGCATCTGCCTGATCGCCCAGCGCGACCCTATCCAGACCGCCAAGCAGGTCGCCTCGATCGACCAGATATCGGGCGGCCGTTTCCTGTTCGGCATCGGCAACGGCTGGAACGAGGACGAGATGGCCAACCACGGCACCGTTTTCGAAACCCGCCACAAGCTGGCGCGCGAGCGTGTCGAGGCGATGAAGGAAATCTGGACCAAGTCAAAGGCGGAGTATCATGGCGAGTTCGTGAACTTCGACCCGATGATGACCTGGCCAAAACCGATCCAGACACCGCATCCGCCGATCATCGTCGGCGGTGCCTTCCCGTTCGGCGCTCGCCGCGCGTTGCGCTACGGCGACGGCTGGATGCCCCACCGCACGCGCAGCTCGTACGCAGACGTGCAGGCGCTGCTGCCGAAATTCCGCGAGATGGCGGCCGAAGCAGGTCGTGATCTCGCGTCGGTGCCGATCACGATCTGGGGCGCCAAGGAGAGTCTCGACCTGCTCAAGCGCGACCGCGACGACGGCGTCTCCCGCCTGGTCGTCAGCCTCGATTCCGCCAAGGCCGATACGATCCTGCCTGAACTCGACCGCTGGGCGACCCTGATCCGCCAGCTCGGCAGCTAGACCAGCGGCATGACCTCGGCCCGGAATTTTTGCATCCCTGCGAGCACTTCATCGGCTGTCGAGCCGCCGAAGCCGAAGTCGAGGCTGCCGACGCCCATGTCGCGCAGCGCCCGGATGTCGGCGGCGATGAGCGCCGGCGGTCCGGCAAACAGGCGATGCTCGCCATCGCTGGCCTGTGCTGGCGCGGTTTCGCCGAATATCGTGACGCGCAGGCTGAGGCCGACCGCTTTGGGATCGCGGCCCGCCTCCACGGTCAACTTGGCAAGGCGCGCTGCCTGGGCCTTGAAGCGCGACAGGCTATCGAGCGGATTCTGCGGGTTGGTGCCGATCGGATACCAGGCATCGCCGAGGCGCGCCGCCCGCCGCAGCGCTGGACCACTTTCGCCTCCGACCCAGATCGGCGGATGCGGCTTCTGAACGGGCTTCGGGTCGAAACCGATATTGGAGAATTTGACATGCTTGCCGTCGAATTTCGGCGCATCCGTGGTCCAGAGCTCGACGAAGGCGCGTACATATTCGTCGGTCACGGTTCCGCGAGCATCGAAATCCGGCGCGTCGATGGCCTCGAACTCCTCCCGCATCCAGCCCGCGCCAATACCGAGCGTGAGCCGGCCACCCGCGAGGACGTCGATGGTCGAAAGAATCTTGGCGGTCAGCACGGCCGGCCGGTGCGGCACCACCATGACGGATGTCACGAGACGCAGCCGCGTCGTTTTCGCGGCGATCCAGGCCATCTCCGTCAGC
>PNLC01000036.1 GCA_013822885.1 Bradyrhizobium sp. | reverse complement strand
TGACGCGCTCGGTCGCCACCGACTTCATCACGAAGGGCGTGCGCTGCAACTGCATCTGCCCCGGCACCATCGAAACCCCCTCCATGCTCGATCGCGCTGCAGCCGCGGGCCCCAACGGACGCGAGATGTTCATCGCGCGGCAGCCGATGGGACGGCTCGGCACCGCCGAGGAGATCGCGTCGCTCGCGGTCTATCTCGCCAGCGACGAAAGCGCATTCACCACGGGTGTCGCCCACGTTATCGACGGCGGCTGGACGCTATAGGAGAAAACAATGAACAAGATCGACCTCAACGGCCGCTGCGCCGTCGTCACCGGCGGGGCGCAGGGCTTTGGCCGCGCGATCGCCGAGCGTTTCGTGGCATCAGGCGCGAAGGTCGCGATCTGGGATCACGACCTGCCGTTTGCGGAAAAGACCGCGAAAGAAATCGGACCGGCGGTATCGGCCTTCCAGGTCGACGTGTCAGATATCGGGGCTGTCGAGAAGACCTGCGCCGAGACGCTGAAGGCGCTCGGCAAGATCGACATCCTCGTCAACAACGCCGGCATCGCCGGCATCAACAAGACGGTGTGGGAAACAGACCTCGAGGAATGGCGCAAGGTGCTGCGCATCAATCTCGACGGGCCGTTCATATGCTGCAAGGCGGTGGTGCCGGCGATGCTCAAGCAAAAGTATGGCCGTATCGTCAACATCGCTTCCATCGCCGGCAAGGAAGGCAACCCCAACGCCGCGCATTATTCGGCCTCGAAGGCCGGCCTGATCGCGCTGACCAAATCGCTCGGCAAGGAACTCGCGCAGCACGACATACTCGTCAATGCGGTGACGCCGGCGGCGGCCAAGACCGCGATCTTCGACCAGATGACGCAAGAGCATATCGACTTCATGCTGTCGAAGATTCCGAAGGGCCGGTTTGTGCTGGTGGAAGAACTCGCATCGATGGTGGCCTGGCTGGCATCGGAGGATTGCGCGTTCTCGACGGGTGCGGTGTTCGACATTTCCGGCGGCCGGGCCACGTACTGACATGGGCACGATCCGGGAAGGCGGATGCCTTTGCGGCGCGGTGCGTTTCAGGACCGAGGGCGAGCCGACCAACGTCCGGATCTGCCATTGCCGGACCTGCCAGAAGGCGATGGGCTCGCCGTTCTTCGCCCGCGCGCTGTTCGACCAGCGGGCGCTAACGGTCGATGGCGACACCGCGCGCTATCGGTCCTCGGAGACGTTGGACCGTGAATTCTGCAAAATATGCGGAACGCGGCTGTTTTCGCGGCGCACCAACGGCACCATGGTCGGCGTCGCGCTCGCCGCCTTCGACGACCGCAACGCGTTTGCGCCGACCGAGCACATCTGGGTCTCGGAAAAGATGGATTGGGTGCGGATCGACGACGGGCTGCTGCAGTATCAGGAGACGGTGCCGGCGGCGAAGTAGAACCGGTTCTCCATCAGCGATCGAACGGCTGGCCGGGTCCGAGATGGTAGCGGCTCGAAAAGAACACCAGCGGGGTTTTGTCGTGATAGTCGCAGTTCGACACTTCGGCAATGATCAGCGTGTGGTCGCTGACATCGACGTGCCGGACCACCTCGCAGGCGAAGTAGGCCATGCATCCGGATAATCTCGGCAGGCCGTCCACGATTTCATATTCGGGAACGGCGGTTGCGCCCGGGCGGCTGGCGAAATGCCGCGACAATTCCCGGCCCTGCTCCGGCAGGACGTTGACGCAATAGCGACCGCTGGCGGAAATCGCCCGATGCATGCGTCCCGGCATCACGGAAACCAGTACGGTCGGCGGCGACAGGCTGACGGTGACGAAGCTGTTCGCGGTCATGCCGCAGACCTCGCCATTTTCGTCGCACGCGGTCAACACCGCAACGCCGGTCGCAAATCGCGAGGCAGCCTGACGAAACGTCGCCGGGTTGGCGTGCCGCATCTCAATCCCTGCAGGCAAGGTAAGCTTCCATCGTCAGGCCACGCACCGAACGATCCTCACGCGATGGCGCGCACGGGCTCTGCAGGCGCAGACATCCGGCCGATCCAGGCATGGATCCGTTCAGGCGTCGAGACGCGGTCCCACTGCCGATCCGGATAGTTGAAGTTCTCGGTGAACTCGTTCGCCAGTGCCGGATTCTGACTCATTGTGCCGATCAGCATCCCCAACGCCTCTGTCGGCGGCTGCAGCATGATGTTGGTCCAGCGCGACGCCGCCAGCACGCGATCCTGCCGCTTCAGGTCGACCTTTTCGCAGAAGCGCGCGTCGAGCACATCGGAATGGACGATCTCCTCGCCGAGCACGAAGGCCGCATAGGAGGCGACGTTGGCGCCCTGCCCCATCATGGGATCGACGATCGAATGGACGTCGCCGAGTGCGATGGCGCACTTGCCGTCGTCGAACTGGACCACGGTGTTTCGCACGGTCGGCACCACGCCGCCCTGCAGCAGGTCCTGCGGCTGCGCCAGGCCAAAGCGCGCCGTGTCGATCCGGTCGTAGGTCGTCGGGTGGTGCTTCTCCAGCTTGCCCAGCAGCACGCTGAGGAAATGTTTGGGGTTGTCGTCGTAGCTCAGCGTTGCAAGCTCCTCCATGTCCCCACCGGGCACATTCTCCATCAGCAGCGCGTTCGCGACGCCATCGAAAGTAATTGTCGGAATCACGATCATCTCGCCATGGCCGGGCGACACCGAAAGCGTGACGTTCATGGGATCAGGCTGGCGCACCCCGGTGTAGAGGCCGACGCACAGACGGCGCTGCGGCTGCGAGTAAGGCGTATGTTCCGGCCGGTAGGTGAAGAGCTGACCGAGCGGCCCCTTTCCGGTCGACACGACAAGAAGATCGAAACGCGCAACCAGCGGAGCGATATCGCTCTCCTCGATGCGGCGGTATTCGATCTTGCCGCCGCGCCGCGTGAAATCGTTCATCAACGCCGGAAGATATATCCGGTAATCGACAGCACGGCTCGGCCGCGAGAAATCGCCGCGAAAGCCAAGCGGCTGCGGAAAATTGAAGAAGTGATCGTGGTAATAGTAATGCTGCTTCGGATCGGTCCAGTGATTGACGCCGAGATAATCCTCCCGCGCGATCGTCACGTGGTGATGGGCGACGGTGTTGAGGAGCCGGCTGTCCCGGTAATCCTCCGGCGACCGATCGGTGATGATGGTCGCGTCCACACCATGTTTCTGCAGGTAGAGCCCCAGATGCAGGCCTGCGATTCCCGCGCCGACGATCCCGATGCTGCGTGCCACGTCCGCCCTCCCCGGCTTTGATTTTGACAAAGCCTAACCGCCGTCCGGCTTGCACGCTACGGAATAGACAGGATATGATTTATTCCCATTTGGAATATCTTATGGACCGGATCGATTGCCTGCGCGCCTTCGTGCGCACCCTGGAGGGCGGCAGCTTCTCGGCTGCTGCCAAGGAGCTCGGCATCGGCCAGCCGGCGATTAGCAAGCGCATCGCGCTGCTGGAAGGCGAATTCGGCACGCAGCTGTTCCTGCGCACGACGCGCAAGCTCAAGCCCACGGCCGAGGCGCACCGCATCTACGATCTCGCTCGCCAGATCATCGGCGCCTTCGATTTGGCGAGATCGAGCGTCGAGGAAACCGCGCCTCGCCCTACGGGTACGCTCCGGATCGGCGTCCCTTCCTCGTTCGGGCGGCGCTACATGATCCCGGTTATCACCGACTATGTCAGGGAATATCCGGAAGTGCGGGTCGACGTCCGCTTCAGCGAGCGTGTCGTCAACCTGGTTGAGGAAGGCATCGAGCTTGCACTGCGGATCGGAAACCTGGAGGCGAGTACGCTCGTGGCCCGCAGGCTCGGCACGGTTCAGCGCCATCTGGTCGCGACGCCGACCTACCTGCACGGCCGGCCGACGCCGCGGACGCCGGAAGACCTGAGCGCGCACCAGTGCATCGTCTATTCGCGCGCGTCGCGGGCGCATGAATGGACCTTCGAGTCCGAACATGGCCGCCACGTTGCCGCGATCAGCGGCGCGATTCTGGTCGACGATGCCGACGCCATGCAGGAAGCGACGTTTCAGCATCTGGGCATCGCGATCCTGCCCGACTGGAACGCGGCGGAAGGACTCCGCAGCGGCCAGCTCGAAACCGTTCTTCCGGAATATTCGATTGCCGCCCTGCCGCTTCATGCGGTGTATCCGGAAACCCACTGGATGTCGTTGCGGGCCAGAACCTTTCTCGATCTGCTGATCCGGCGCGCCGACCGGTTCACGCCCGAAGCGGCCAGATGATACAGCCACGCACCCGTTCACCTTATCGGGACTCGGCGCTCGATTGTCCGACCCATCCGTGATGCTGTAGCGTTGCTGGAACCACGGCAGGAGCCTTGAGTGAACTTCTCTTTGTACGGCATATCGGTCTGGATCCTGCCTCTCCTCATCGCCATCACTTTCCACGAGGCCGCGCACGCCTTCGTGGCCTATCGCCTCGGCGACGACACCGCCAAGCAGCTTGGCCGGGTCAGCTTCAATCCGCTCAAGCATATCGATCCGTTCGGGACCGTGATCCTCCCGGGCGTGCTGCTGCTGTCACAGTCGCCGTTCCTGTTCGGTTACGCCAAGCCGGTCCCGGTCAATTTCCGGAACCTGAACAATCCCCGGCTCGACATGGTCTGGGTGGCGCTGGCGGGGCCTGCGACCAACATCGTGCTCGCCGTGCTGGTGGCACTCGCGTTCCATGCCCTGCCCCTGGTACCGGCAGAGGCCGCAAAATGGACGGCGGACAACCTCAAAAATGCTTTCCTGATCAATATCGTGCTGGCGATCTTCAACATGCTGCCGATTCCGCCGCTGGACGGCGGCCGGGTGGCGGTCGGCCTGCTGCCGCGGGTGCTGGCTTACCCGCTGTCACGGCTGGAACCCTACGGCATGCTGATCCTGATCGGCCTTCTGATCCTGCTTCCTGTCATCGGCACGCAGGTCGGCCTAAATCTTGATGTTATTTCGGCAATACTCCGGACACTGACCGGATATGTGATCGGCGCCCTTCTCTTCATCACCGGCAACGCCTAAATTTGAACAGAACGCGGAGGAGCGGGCTTGGGGCCATGGCGATAAAAGCTGCCGACATGTTGATCGCACGACGCGCCGATACCCGCGCCAGGGCAGATTTTGCGACCTGGAAAATGATCGCCAAGCTGAACGGCTTTTCCGCGCTGCCCGCAGAGGCGCAGAACTTCCTCGAGGGCTACAGGCAGCTGCTTTCGAAGATGAACGAGGCGGACGCTTCCGAGGCCACCATCCAGCTCATGTACAAGAGCTACTATTCGGAGATGGGCGGCACCGGCGTGCCACCCGAGCTTCCTTCGCGCGCGAGCGAACCGGTTGCCGACAGCGGCAATGTCACCGCGTTCCGCCGGCCGGCGGCCCGGCCCACGCCGGCCGCGTCAGCACCTCCAGCCAAGCCGCAGCTCCCGGTGGCGCTGATCTTCATGTGCCTCGCTGTGGTTTATGTCAGCATCCGCTACTACTTTCGCTGACGCACGCGCATCCTCGCATCGTTAAGCATATCCCGCACGAATTCGCCGCGTGGCGGAATATCTGTGGCCAGTGACAGGCTGTCGCGACGGCTATGCGGCCCGGGCGCGAGCGGGCATAATGATTCCGTTAGTTCGACCCGCATTCAAAATCTCAAAAAGATCCCCGGAGGACAAATGAAGCGATCCATTGCAGCCTTGGCCGTGACCACGAGCCTGGTGTTTGCCACCAGCGCGTTTGCGCAAACGCTCGACAAGGTCGTCAAGGTAGGAAGTCTCGGCGACCAGTCCGGCCTCTATGCTGATATCGGCGGACCCGGTTCGACCATCGCCGCCCAGATGGCGGTCGAGGATTCCGGGCTTCTCGCCAAGGGCTGGAAGATCGACGTGATCTCCGCGGATCACCAGAACAAGCCCGACGTCGGCACCAACATCGGCAAGCAATGGATCGACGTCGAGAAGGTCGACGTGTTCGTCGATCTCGCAAGCTCCGGTGTCGGCCTCGCCATCTCAAACCTTGCGAAGGACAAGAACGTCGTCAACCTGAACTCCGGCTCGGCATCTTCCGATCTCACCGGCGCGCAGTGCTCGCCCAATACCATTCATTGGGTCTACGACACCTGGATGCTCGCCAACGGCACCGGCAAGGCGCTGGTGAAATCCGGCGGCGACAGCTGGTACTTCCTCACCGCGGACTACGCGTTCGGTCACGCGCTCGAGCGCGATACCGCAGCCGTCGTCACCGCCAATAACGGCAAGGTGCTCGGCAACGTCAGGCATCCCCTGAACAACGCCGACTTCTCCTCCTTCCTGCTGCAGGCGCAAAGCTCGAAAGCCAAGATCATCGGGCTTGCCAATGCCGGCGGCGACACTACCAACTCGATCAAGCAGGCGGCGGAGTTCGGCATCGTCCAGGGCGGGCAGAAGCTCGCAGGCATGCTGATGTTCATCACCGACGTTCATTCGCTCGGGCTGAAGGTCGCGCAGGGTCTGAACTTCACCGAGACCTTCTACTGGGACTTGAACGACCAGACCCGCGCCTTCTCAAAGCGCTTCACCGAGAAGCACAAGAAGGGCCCGCCGACGATGGTCCAGGCCGGCGTCTATTCCTCGCTGATCCACTATTTCAAGGCGCTGGAAGCACTCGGCGGCAATCCGCGTGACGGACGCGCCGTCGTCGCCAAGATGAAGGAAATGCCGACCGACGACCCGCTGTTCGGCAAGGGCTCGGTCCGTGCCGACGGCCGCAAGATCCACCCGGCCTATCTGTTCGAAGTGAAGAAGCCACAGGATTCGAAGTATCCGTGGGACTACTACAACCTCGTCGCCACCATCCCGGCAGCGGAAGCCTTCATCCCGCTCGAGAAGAGCGTCTGCCCGATGCTGAAGAAGACCTGAGGATCATTGTCATCGAACGATCTGCACTCAGCCCTCTCCCGTTCCGGGAGAGGGCTTTTGCGTGTCCCAAACACAAAACATCGAAAACAACCCCATGCACAGTAGAGATACGCTTGAATTCGCGGCACTGTTCGCCGCAATGTGACCATGCACGAGGTGCTTGGCGGTCGCAGCCTGCAGGTCGGCCAAGGGCAAATAGCGCATGCCGGTTGCGTCAACCAGAACGACCGCAACAGCCATCAGCAGACTAATTCAATCCGGCTCGCGGGCTCTTGGGCTTCTGTTCGTTCATCGGTACAATCTCGACCGTGGCGCTCTCGATCACACGATCACGTTCGATCGTCAGCCGCACTTGCCGGCCCACCGGGGTCAGCCCGACTAGGTTGCGCATCTGCGTGGCGCTGCGGATCGGGAAATCATTGGCTTTCAGGATGATATCGCCGCGGCGCAGCCCTGCCCGCTCCGCGGGCGAGCCGGGGCTGACCTCCTTGACGCGGGCGCCTTGCGTCGTGCCCGGCGCCTCAAGATCTTCCAGGGCAATGCCGATCCGCCCGCGCTCGACCCGGCCGGTCGTCGCAAGCTGATCCATCACCTTGCGCGCCATGTTGATCGGTACTGCAAATCCGATGCCCACATTGCCGCCACCAGGCGAGATGATCGCTGTATTGATGCCGACCAGTCCGCCGCGCAGATTGATCAAGGCACCGCCGGAATTGCCGGGGTTAATCGCCGCATCGGTCTGGATAAAATCCTCATAACCATGCTTGCCGAGCCCGGTGCGCCCCAGTGCGCTGACGAGGCCCGAGGTCACGGTCTGGCCGAGACCGAAGGGATTGCCAACCGCGATCACGAAGTCGCCGACCTGCAGCGCGTCGCTGTCGCCGAACCCAATCGCCTTCAGACCGGCTGGCTCCCTGATCTGCAGCAGCGCGATGTCGGTTGGCGCATCGCGGCCGACAACGCGGCCGGCGAATTTGCGGCCATCCTTTGTTCTGATCTGCACCGCGACTGCATTGGCGACGACGTGACTGGCCGTCAGCACATAGCCGCGCTGCGAATCGACGATCACGCCCGAACCGGTCGCATTGACCTCCTTCTCGAGTTGCTTGGGGACGTTGAAGAACTCGCGGAACAGCGGATCCCGGTAGAGCGGATTGTCTTCCCGCACCCGCCCTTGAACCGAGATGTTGACGACGGCAGGCGTCACCTCTCTGACCAACGGCGCAAGCGTGGGGACACGACCCGTACCGAGATCCGGAATTTGAGCCGCGACGGGTACTCCGGACAGCGTCAAAAGCAGACCCGAAACAGTGCCGACTTGTCCTAGCCAACGTAACAGCATCGATTCTCCCCTTCCGTTTACCTAGTGGTCCGCCCTTCAACGCAGCGTCGATTAGCTGGTCTGAGAAAAATGGCGGTTCAAGAGAAAGTTCGACACTCCGGCCGACGACTGACAAAAAATTTTCTCGCATCCCCTTGAACGCGGTTTTTTCTTTGCCTAAGTCGTTTTTCGCCCGGGGATCGGTTCCGGACCCGGATTGTTGACGCCGCTGACGCAACGAGAAAGGAAGCACGAGAAGGAGAATCGGATGAGCACACGCATGCAATCTCGATCGCGCAGGAGCGGGGCGACTGTAGTGCATTGGCTCATGTTCGCCCTCAGCCTCATCACGATCGGATGGATCAGCTTTTCACCGACAGGAGGATGAGATGAGCAGTAATTATAAGCCCGTCTCCGCTATCGCGGAGATTTTGCGCCGCGGCCGGAGGGCCGTCGTCGGCACCATGGCTTTGGCAATGCTTTCGCCGGGCGCCGCCTTCGCAATGGACAGCACGCCCAGGCAGACCTTCGATCAGGCCGGCCGCGTCCTTCCGCTACCGCCCGTCCGCCATCTGGATTCAATGCGCTGGATGGACTGGAAGCCAGGGACGCCGGTGTTCAAGGTCGACACGCTACTGCAGCCCGATAGTACCCAGCCGGGCATTCTCCGACTTCCCTCGGATTACGAACGAGACCTGCCCCACGTCAGCTAACTCACGCGATTGAGAGAACCGGGTGCAGGCCGCACGGCGCCTGAACTCATGCTCATCAAGAGGAAAAGATACATGGCTATTCGTGATCTCATCCCCTGGACAAAGAACCAGGATCTTGCGCCTGCGCGCGACAACCACGACCCGTTCCTGACGTTGCATCGGGAGATGAATCGCCTGTTCGATGACGTCTTTCGCGGCTTCCGCAGCACTAGTCTGTCACCGCTGATGGAGGACCGCTTCGGCTGGCCGAAGATCGAGTTGAACGACGGCGAAAAAGAGCTGACCGTCTCAGCCGAACTGCCCGGCATGACCGAGAAGGATGTCCAGGTTGAAATCGCCAATGGCGTCCTGACGATCCGCGGCGAGAAAAAGGCCGAGCGTATCGGCGAAGGCAAATACTTTACCGAGCGCTACTACGGATCCTTCGAACGCCAGATCCCCCTCGAGGACGTTCACGAGGACAAGGCCGAGGCGTCGTTCAAGAATGGCGTATTGACGATCTCGCTTCCGAAGTCAGAGAAGCCCGGAGAAGGCATCAAGCGTATCGCGATCAACGCGCATTAGCGCGACCATGCGGGCGGCGCCCTGCCGCGCCGTCCGACACACTATGCCGCGGACGTCCGTCCATGGTGACGAGCGCGGAATCGATTGGGCGATGGCACGGGACCGCAATGCATACCCCATGCATCCCGGCTTCCACGGTAAGTTTTTAGTATCTGTTAACGAACCCCGGAGGGGCTCGGCGACCGTCATCGATCTCCAAAAATTTTTCTAGCCCCTCTTGAAACAAAAAGGGACTTTGCTAATTTTTGTCACGCCACCGGACGGTGGCGTCCGGGCGCCCCATGGGGCCGGGCCAGTGAGACGGGCACCGGTCGTGTCCGGTGCCGCTCGTATCCATCTTGCTCTTAGGAGGATTTGGCTATGCGCACTTACGACTTCTCTCCCCTCTGGCGCTCGACCGTTGGCTTCGACCGCCTTTTTGACCTTGCGGAAATGGCCCAGCGGGCCAGCGAGGACAACTACCCGCCCTACAACATCGAACGGCTGGCCGAGGACCGTTACCAAATTTCGCTGGCGGTCGCGGGTTTTGCGCCCAGCGATATCGCGATCACGGCCGAACAGAACGTGGTCTCCATCGAAGGCAGCAAGTCCGAGAAGGCCGAGCACGACTATCTCTATCGCGGTATCTCTACGCGCAACTTCAAACGGCAGTTCAACCTTGCGGATTATGTCCAGGTCAAGAGCGCCGCGTTCGACAATGGCCTGCTCAAGATCGAGTTGGTCCGGGAAATCCCGGAAGCCATGAAGCCGCGTCGGATCGCGATCAACGGCGTGTCAGCCGACAACGTGCAGAAACTGGAAGCCCGGGCAGCCTAGTTGCGGCTCCGGACGGCGCCGCGCGAGGCTTCGCGCGGCTGCCGCTCATCGTCGAAGAAAGGGAGGATACCATGCGGCCGACGACCGCCAACGACAATGTTTTTGACTTCAAGTCGCTTCTTCATCCCGGCACCGTCTTCGAACACCCGAAGGATGTGGTGTGTCACTCCGGCCTGACAACGGCCGAGAAGCGGGCAATTCTGGCATCCTGGGCCTCGGATGCGTCTGCAGTGGCGTCCTGCCCTTCGATGCGTTCGCCCTCGGGACTGAAAAAGCCAGTATCGATTGACGAGATCCTTGAAGCCTTGTGCGAACTGGATAGCGATCCCCGGAATCCCCCCGGCGGCAAGCCATATCGGTTGCGCTCTACCGAACGTGCCATCGCAGCGTGAAGCCGGAGGTTGATCATGCTGGACAAGAACCTGGAACGGCTGCGGACGCATCAAAATGGTGTCGATCGATACCGCAGGCTGCTCGCAACGCGTCTGTCGGACCTTGAACGAGCGTATATCGAGCGCCGCTTGAACGAAGAGCGCGCTGCGGTGGACGCTCTCTTGCAAGAGGCGTTTCCGGACCGCTTATCCTTGCGCAGGAATGGCAGCCGAACAACCAACCTAGAGATGGCTGACCTGCTGCACCCGGCCGATGCATACGGTCATCCCATGGATGTCGTCGAGGACTGCGACCTGACCTCGTATGAGAAACGCGCAATCCTATCGTCTTGGGCCGCGGATGCTTGCGCCGTGAAAGGTGCTCCGGAACTGACCCAAGCTATCAATGAAGCTGTAAGCTTCGACGATATCCTGGATGCCCTGCGCATTCTGGAGTCCGGCCAGGATACGGGGACTGGTTACAGCCGTGGATCAGACCACCGCTTTGGTACGCAAAACTCTGGAGACGCTGCCTCGCTGTGATTCTAACCAGGACAAATCAATGCTGATCGAACCACATGGCGGTTATCGTGAGCATCCTTGTCAGGGGCGCGCCGCCGTCGCTTTGAAGATGCCGTCATGCCTATCTTTATGAACCTACTGCGAGAGAGAAATGCATCACACCGCCTCTCAGCCATTGCCGTCATTCGGCACAGGGCTGGCGCATTATCTGACTGAAATTCGAAAATTTCCGATCCTTACGCAGGAGGAGGAGACTGCGTTCGCCAGGCGATGGCGCCAGCAAGGCGATCGTGAGGCAGCTTATCGCCTGGTGACGAGCCATCTGCGTCTGGTTGCAAAAATCGCCATGCGATATCGTGGCTACGGGTTGCCGATCGCAGACATCGTTTCCGAGGGCAACATCGGTCTTATGCAAGCCGTCCGGCGCTTTGATCCAGAGCGCGGAATTCGCCTTTCCACCTATGCGATGTGGTGGATTAGAGCGACAATCCAGGAATACGTTCTTCGCTCATGGTCGCTGGTGAAGATTTCGGCAAACTCGGCGCAGAAAAAGCTGTTCTTCAAACTGAGGCGATCCAAAAGTGCTATTTCTGCTCTTGAGGACGGGGATCTCCGCCCGGAGCAAGCCAAGGCAATTGCTGCGCGCCTCAAAGTATCCGAACGTGAAGTCGTGAATATGGATCGCCGCCTGCGTGGGGACGTGTCCCTAAATTCACCCATACAGGCCGACCGCGAGACGGGCGATGCACTCGAACGGCTTGTTGACCCTTCACCTGCTCCCGACACCGAGATAGCCGAGAACCAGGAAATGGCCAAACGGCAACAAGCGCTGAAAGCCGCCATTGAGACTTTGAGCCCCCGTGAAAGACGCATCTTTACGGCACGCCATTTGACGGAAGATCCCCCGAAACTCGAAACCCTCGCCGCGGAGTATGGAATATCGGGTGAGCGTATACGCCAAATCGAGGTACGCGCGTTTCAGAAGGTGCAGTCGGCGATGCAGGCAGGAGAACCGCTGGTAAGTCTCGGACAGAACTAATGCGGACAGCAACCGAAGCTTAGCAGGTCGCCATGTTTACGCCGCTGCAGCCTGGGCCGGTTCCGTGTGAGGCAGCAGCGCCAGGCCGCACTCGACAATGCCGAAGCGGAAATCACGATCAGCCTGATCGCTCACGGACCTGACGAAACTCGCGGCTGGCACCCTATGGCCACGCCGCATACGACGGCCCGCTTCGCGCATGCTCCAGCCGCACCTGCCGGCGATAATTCCCCGGCGACGCCCCGCGGTACTTGCGGAAGAAGCGGTTGAAGTACGCCGGATCGCGAAAGCCCAGGCCGTAGCCGATCTGCTCGACGGGAAGATCGAGCTGCTGCAGGCGCGTGCAGGCTTCGCGGAGCAGCCGCTCGTGGATGATGGCGCGCGGGCCGCAGTTCTTTTCGCGCTGGCAGTGCGCGTGCAGCTTGTCGGAGGTGACGCCGAGCGCGTCGGCATAGCGCGCTACCGGCCAGCCGTCGCGGTAGTGCAGTTCGACCATCTGCAGGAAATTGCCGACCAGCGCCGGACCGCCGCGCGCCGCCATTTCATCACGCTCGTCGTGGGACGCGCTGAGCCGCCAGAGCTGCAGGCACAGCAGCAGCAGATGCGAGGAGATCAGCGTCGCGCCGCCGTAACCGGGGCTGCGCAGCTCCGCCGCGATGGCGCGGCTTGATTGCGCGACGGCGTCGAGATACGGCGCGAGCGCCTCGCCATCGATCAACGCCACCCGTTCGGTGGTCCGGCGCAGATGCAGCGCCTCGGCGTTCCCGGCGACGATCTTGATCAGGAAGTCGTCGTCCATCGAAAGCAGGAACCCCTGCGCGCCGGCGCTCACTTCGACCGAGGCATCGACGTTTCCCGGCAGCCAGAGCAGCGTCGGCGCCGCGAGCGCGATTTCGGTCCCCTGCCATGAGGCCCGGCCGCGATCCGACTGCAGCAGCAACAGGTGCGCCCGACGCTCAGCCTTCTGGCGGATCGACCATGACCGCGCCGCCAGAGCGGCGGAAAACGGCTCGGCGCGGACCGCGAGCGCGACGCCGACCGGCAATCCATTCAACGCGAGCGATACCGCCATCCCGCCGCCTCCTGAGACAATCCGCCGCCCGCGAACAGGCCTGATTGCCAGAAAAGTACAATACTTACCCGGTTACGTCCAATTCCAAGCCTCCCGTGACCTCCCCTAACGTCAGGCAATCATGAGCGCCAGCCAATGGCGCCGGTCCAAGCACATCCGGGAGGAAAACATGACGACATTTCTGACGCGGCGCGCCGCGCTGCTGGTAGCCGCCACCTGCGCCGCCACCCTCGGCCTTTCCGCCATTGCCGAAGCGCAAAGCTCGATCAAGATCGGCTACGCGATTTCGCGCACCGGCCCGAACACCGGCGGCGCAGCCGTCACCACGATCCCCAACTACGACTTGTGGGTGAAGGAAGTGAACGCCGCCGGCGGCATCAAGCTCGGCGACAAGCGCGTCCCGATCGAGGTCGTGCAATACGACGACCGCTCCAACGCCGAAGAGGCCGTGCGCGCACTGGAGCGGCTGATCAACCAGGACAAGGTCGATTTCATCCTGCCGCCGTGGGGCACCGGCCTCAACCTCGCCGTCGGGCCGACGCTCAACCGCGAAGGCTATCCGCACCTGGCTGCAACGGCCGTCACCGATCGCGCGCCGGAACTGGCAAAACGCTGGCCCAACAGTTTCTGGCTGCTCGGCACCAGCGCCGATGCCGCCAAGTCGCTGGTCGAACTGCTCTCCAAGCTGCGCGATGAAAAGAAGATCGGCGACACCGTGGCGATGGTCAGCATCGCCGATGGTTTCGGCATCGACCTGTCGAGCGCGGCGCGGCCGGCGCTCACCAACGCCAAATTCAAGCTCGCCTATGACAAGAGCTATCCGATCGGCACGCAGGATCTCGCGCCTATCGTCAACGAGATCAAGGCGCTCAACCCCGACGTCTTCATCGCCTTCAGCTACCCGCCGGATACGCTGGCGCTGACCGAGCAGGCGCGCATCACGGGCTTCAATCCGAAAGTGTTCTACACCGGCGTCGGCACCGCCTTCCCGCTCTATCGCGCGAAGTTCGCCAAGAACACCGAAGGCGTGATGGGCATCGGCGGCTGGAGCGGCGACAGCCCGGCGATCAAGGACTACCTGGCCCGCCACAAGGCTTCCGCCGCCAATGGCGCCGAGCCGGACCGCTGGGCCAGCGCGGTCACCTACGCCAGCCTGCAGATGCTGCAGCAGGCGATCGAGCGTGTCGGCAAGATCGACCGCGCCGCGGTCATCAAGGACCTGCAGACCGGCTCGTTCGATACCGTGATCGGCAAGGTCAAGCTCGAGAACAACATGCCGACGCGCTTCTGGTGGGTCGGCCAGTGGCAGAACGGCGAGTTCTACGGCATTGCGCCGGCGAAGAACGAAGGCGCGCGCACCGCGATCGTTCCGAAGCCCGCGTGGGTGGCCCCGTAACTTCACAGCAACGCGGCCGGTCCAGTCATGACGAACGCCATTCTGACCGGCCTGATGCTGGGCGGCATGTATGCGCTCATCGCCATGGGGCTCACGCTCCAGTACGGCGTTGCGCGCATCATGAACCTCTCCTACGGCGAGTTCCTGATCGCGGCGGCCTTTGCCTCGCACTGGCTGTTCACCGGCTGGGCGATCAGTCCGTTCGTCGGACTGGCGCTGGTCGTCCCCCTCGCCTTCGCCCTGAACTTCGCGATCTACAAGGTGCTGCTGACCCCGCTGGTGCGCCGCGCGCCCAACCGCGACGCGCTGGAGGTCGACAGCATCCTCGCAACCTTCGGGCTCACCTTCGTCATCCAGGGCTCAATGCTCGCGATGTTCGGCGGCGCCTATTACAGCTACTCATACCTTGCCTTCCCGGTGCAGTTCGTCGGCGAGACCGTGGCCGCCAACCGCCTCGCCGCGCTCGGCATCACCATCGTGGTCGGGCTCGTGCTCTACCTGGCGCTGACGCGAACCCGCGCGGGCACGGCGATCCGCGCCGTCGCCGTCGATCCCTTCGCCGCACAACTCGTCGCCATCAACGTGCCGCAGGCTTCCGCGCTGACGTTTGCACTCGGCGGCGCGCTGGTGGCCGCGGCCGGCGTGCTGGTCAGCACCTTTCTCACCTTCAGCGCATCGTCCGGCGTCGTGTTCACGATGAAGGCATTGATCGTCGTTGTCATGGGCGGCGTCGGCAACATGCTGGGCTGCCTGGTCGCGGGGCTCGCGCTCGGCCTCAGCGAGGCGCTGGTCGCTTCCTATGTCGATCCTGGATTGACGCTCGCCGTCAACTTCGCGCTGTTCCTCGCGGTGTTGCTGGTCAAGCCCGCCGGTCTTTTTGGCAGGGCGACACGATGAGCGCGAGAAGTGCAATCCTCGGCGCGCTTGCGCTCGCAGCCCTCGCGCTGCTGACCTTCGTGCCGCGCCTTGGCAATCCCTACTATCTCGCGCTGGCCATCAGCCTCCTGCAGTACACCGTGCTTGCAACCGCCTGGGGGATGTTCTCCGGACCCACCCGCTACGTCTCGCTGGCGACGACGGCGTTCTTCGGCGTCGGCGCCTACACCGTGGCTGTGCTCGGCGAAGTCTTGCCCTGGCCGCTGGTGCTCCTGATCGCAGCGGCACTCGGCGCCATTCTGGCCGCCCTCGTCGGCCTCTCGACGCTACGGCTCAGCGGCGTCTATTTCGTCATCTTCACGTTCGGCCTGACGGAGCTGATCCGCCAGCTCGTGGTCTGGTTCGAAGTTAACAAATCGCGCGTGCTCGGCCGTTATGTCTTCGTCGACATCACCCAGAGCGACATCTACTGGCAGTTGCTCCTGCTCACCGTCGCGGTGTTCCTGCTGGGCTGGCTGATCGCGCGCTCGCGCCTCGGCTTTGCCTTGCGCGTGATCGGCGAGGACGAGACGGTTGCAAAACATTGCGGGATCGACACGACATTTGCCAAGGTCGCGCTGTTTGCGATCAGCGCCACCATCATGACCCTGGTCGGCGCGATCATGGCACCGCGCTGGACCTATATCGAGCCGTCGATCGCGTTCAACTCGATGATCTCGTTCCAGGTGCTGATCATGGCGTTGCTCGGCGGTGCGCACCGGCTCTGGGGACCGGTGCTCGGCGCCGTGCCGCTGACCCTGCTGTTCGAGCTCCTGAGCGCGCGCTTTCCGAACACGTTCACGATCATCCTCGGCTGCATCTTCCTGCTGATCGTCTACCTGCTGCCGCGCGGCGTCGCCGGCCTGTTCGAAAAGCTGCCCGCGAAGTTGCGCGGCGAGAACATCAAGCGGGTGGCCGCATGAGCACGGAAACTCGCACGCAGGTGCTCGAGGTCATCGGCCTGCGGCGCGCCTTCGGCGGGCTGGTCGCCGTCAACGATCTCGGCTTTGAAGTCGGACATGGTGAGATCATGGGTCTGCTCGGGCCCAACGGCTCGGGCAAGACGACGGCGCTCAACCTGATGTCGGGCGTGCTGCGTCCCGATGCCGGCACCATCCGCCTGATGGGCCGGGACATTGCGGGTCTTGCCGCGTACAGGATTGCGCGCCTCGGACTGGCGAGGACATTCCAATTGGTCCGCGTCCTCGACGGCATGGACTGCCGCGAGAACATCAAGGCGGGGCTGGCATTCCAGAAACCGCATTTGTCCGCCACTGAGGCCGAGGCACGGATCGACCTGCTGCTGGAGCGCGTCGGTCTTGGCGGACAGGACATGCGGCCGGCGGCCGATCTCACCTATATCGACCGCAAGCGGCTCGAACTCGCGCGTGCGCTCGCGGCGAAGCCGCGCCTGCTGCTGCTGGACGAATGGCTCGCGGGCCTCAATCCGTCCGAACTCATGATCGGCATCGAACTGATAAGGTCGTTGAAGGCCGACGGCATCACCATCGTGCTGGTCGAGCATGTCATGAACGCGGTGCGTGCGCTGTGCGACCGCTGCGTCGTGATGAGCAGCGGCCGCAAGATCGCCGAGGGCGCCACGGCCGACGTTCTCAGCGATGCGGCCGTGGTCAA
>PNLC01000035.1 GCA_013822885.1 Bradyrhizobium sp. | reverse complement strand
TAACATCGCCCAGCAGCCCGGCACCTTCGCGCTGGTGCCGCAGGTGGTCGACGCGGTGAAGGTGCCGGTGATCGCGGCGGGCGGCATCGCCGACGGGCGCGGCATCGCGGCGGCGTTCGCGCTCGGTGCATCCGGCGTGCAGATCGGCAGCGCCTATCTGCGCTGCCCGGAGTCCAGGGTGATTGCGCCGGCGCGCGTCGCGCTGGCCCAGGCGCACGACGATTCCACCGTAATCACCAACGTAATGACCGGACGCCCCGCGCGCGGCGTCGCCAACCGCGTCATGCGCGAGGTCGGCCCGATTTCTCCTGATGCGCCAGCGTTTCCGCACGCCGCCACCGCGCTCGGGCCGCTGAAGGCGGCCGCCGAAAAGCTCGGCAAGGTCGACTTCACCAATCTCTGGGCCGGGCAGGCGGTGCGGATGGGCCGCGAGATGCCCGCGGCCGAGCTGACGCGCGCGCTCGCGGGCAGTGCGCTGGCCCGGATGGGTGCACTAAGCGGATAGAGCGTGTGCGCACAAGCCGGTGCCGCAGTGCCGGGTGTGCGTATGATGTCGGCTCTGCGAGCCAAGCAATTCGTCTATCGACATCGTTGGGACGAACAATGGCTACATTTCCGTTCGAGATATGGGAGGATCACGAGGTCGGCTCCGTCGCGTGCAATGCGGCGTGACAATCGGCGCGCGGCCGGGGAATATCTGCCATGGACAACAGTTACCCGTGCGACGAAGCGGAGTGGGGCCGCGGATGTAGATAGCTCGGGGCGGTGCGATGTATCGTTATTTTCTTGACCGAGTTATCGGCAGACGTGAGGGCGAAGGAAAGGCCATGCGCGCCTTGATCCTGGCATTGTCCATCCTGGCGATCATCGACAGTGCGCACTTTGCCAAGGCGGGTCTGAGCAGCACGCCCCGCGAAACGTCGGCACCCGCCGATGCGGCTATCGCTACCAACGAAGCGACCCAGGAGACCGAGGAACAGATCGGCCTCACCAAGGCAAAGCGTCGTCAAGTGCAAGGTCGGCTAACCAGGCTCGGGTTCGACACGAAGGTCAATGGGAAGTTCGATGAATCGACTCGCGCGGTCATCGCGCGCTGGCAGGAGGAGTACGGCTACCCCGCGACTGGCTTTCTCAACGCTGCCCAGCACAAGGTGTTGACGGACGCCGCGAAGGAGGCTGGCAAATCTGACCGTAAGGACCGTCGTCGCGCTGGAGGCCGTGCCCGCTATTCGCGTGGTGCCGGCGGTCCAATCGGCGCGATCGGCGGCGCGGTACACGGCGTAGTGGGGGGCGTGGGGAACGCGGTGGGCGGACTGTTCCGCAGGTGACTCGTCCAGCCTCGCGCGCCTTCCAGCTATCTCAGGCGTATTCTTACAATGCGTGGACCCAGGCTTCGGGATAGAGCGCATAGGCGTCGCCGCGACGCGCCAGCCGCGAGAACGCTGGAAAGTGCAGATGCATCCCGGCAATGAGAATGCCGTCGGCGGAGACGCGGTCGAACATGCGCTTTCGCGCGGCGGCCGCCGCTGTGAGATCGGTGTCGAAGGCCATGCCGGCTTCGGGAAACGCCGTCTGCACCTCCGGCACGTGGACCGTGTCGCCCCAGATCATCAACTGATCGTTGCCGGAGGCGATCAGATACGCGGTATGGCCCGGTGTGTGGCCGAGGCTCGGCACGGCGGTGACGCCGGGAAACACCTCGCCCTCCCTGAACAACCGCGTCCGCTTCTTGTAGGGCGCCACCTGTTCGCGGCCGGCCTGGAAATACAACTGCGCCGATCGCTCGTCGACCTTGGCCATCGCGCCGTCGTCGAACCAGTGCGCCAGCTCGTTCTCGTGCATGACGAGTTCCGCGTTCGGAAACAGAAGCTGCCCGTTCGACATGTCGGTCAGCCCTGCGGAATGATCCGGATGCATGTGGGTCAGCAGCACCGTGTCGATCGACTTCGGATCGATGCCGGCCAATACGAGGTTGCGCTGAACGAAGCCGGCCGTGGGCTGCAAATAGTTGCCCGATCCGGTATCGACGATCGCGATGTGTCCCTTCGAATGGATCAGGAAGGTGTTGACGCTGGTTCGCCGCGCCGGCCGGAATGCGTCGGCCAGGATCTGGCGCGCCTTGTCGAGATCGACGTTGCGCATCACGTCGAGGGTGCCGTCGAGATAGCCGTCGCTGATGGTGGTGACGACGATATCGCCGATCTTGCGATGATAGACGCCGGGAATTTGCGTTGCCGGTTGCATATTCATGCGGGAAGGCCTTCAGGCTTGAGAGGGACGGTCCGGTTCGGTCAGGCGCCGACCGATGTCAGGAACTCATCGATGCAATCGGACAGCAGTTCGGGGGTCTGCACCGACATGTAATGCCCGGTGCGAAGTTCAGTGTAGCGGGCGCCGGGAATGACTTTGGCCACGGCTTCCGCCAGCGGTGGCGGGCGCACGCGGTCGAGGCTGCCGCCGATGACGAGCACCGGGCACGTCAGCCGGGCGAGTTCATCATTCATGTCAGCGGCCGCCAGCATCCCCCAGACCGCGGCATAGCTCGACGGATCGTTGCCGCGCCATCGCGCCCGGAAGCGTTCGAACCGGCCGATGTCGCCGCGAAGCTCCGGGGCATAGCCGTTCAGCATCGCGTCCTCGACCGCGATTGCCATGCCGGCCGCTTCGATCCGCGCGAGGCGTTCCAGCGCCACTGGGCGGCGCTCGGCTGCGATGCCGGTGGCGGGGCTGCCGACCGCAACCGCGCTGGTGCGCTGCGGATAGCGGGCTGCGAAATGGAGAGCGATCGCGCCGCCGACGGCGACCCCCGCCAGCGCGACCTTGCCGGCGATGCCAAAATGATCGAGCAGGGCTGCGATGTCGTCGGCCATCGTATCGAGGGTAAGCTCGCCGCGCACTTTCTGCGACAATCCGGCACCGCGGGTGTCATAGCGAAGGACCCGGCGCGATCTGGCGAACCGTGGCGCGACCTCGTCCCAGCTTTCGAGCGAGCCGCCCATCTCGTGAACCAGCACCAGCGAGCGTTCGCCGCAGCCGCTCAACTCGCAGCGTAGCCCAGCGCCATTGGCTTCAATGAAATCCATCCTGCGCCCCCGGTATTTTTCTTGTTGTTGTTTGTCGCGGCGAGCGGATGGCCGGTCAACCCCGAAATCCGGCGGCCAAGATATAGCGATGGCCATGAATCTCAAGCTCTTGAGCCGGCAGCGGGAGGGATTGGTGTTGCCGCAGCTGCTGAATGCACTTGGGCCACGCCGGTGCGCCAGTGGCGCAACGGTCGTTCACATGGCAGAAATGCGGTACCCTTACGAACCTAGTGCGCCGGTTCGTCGCGCCTGACGTCGAGATGTTCGGCGGCCAGCGATCGGTAATGCGCGGCCATCTCCTTGTAGTGCTGCCGGGAGATGGAATCGGTCGCGCTCTCGGCGCGCGCTTCGAACATTTCTGCCTTTTCGCGGAGGATTTTGGCCTGGGCCTGGGGCATTGCACTCACTCACATTTGTCAGCTTAGGCAGGCGAGGTAGACGATCGCAGCACCAAGGACGGTCCCGATTGACCAGAGAGCGGGATCCCAGCTTTCCGGTCCGGCGCCGCCGTTTTCAATGGGTGTCATGTCACGGCCTCCAATGTCCTGGCCGAAACTACATCCCCCGACTGTTTCAGGACGACTACCTGGGGCGCGAAAATGGTTTCGTCAGGGGGCAGCGCCGAGGATTCCGCGCGTTGGACACAAATCCCCGTGAGGTCGCTCACTCCCCGCGCGGAGCATTTCGACCCAAAAGCCCGATATTCGGGCGGTGCGACCTGTTCCTGCGGTTGCGGCGCAAAAGCGGGCTCTGCTATACGGCGGATGCGAATTCCCCGTTTGAGGCCTATATATATGTCTGTTGATGCCGCCACCGTCCGCCGCATCGCGCACTTGGCGCGGATTGCGGTTACCGAGGCTGAAGTTCCCCACCTTCAGGGCGAGCTGAATGCCATGCTGGCCTTCGTGGAGCAGCTCTCGGAAGTGAATGTCGACGGTGTCGAACCGATGACCTCGGTGACCCCGATGGAAATGAAGAAGCGTGCCGACGTGGTCAATGACGGCGAGATCCCCGACGACATCGTTGGGAATGCGCCGGAAACGCAAAACCATTTCTTCCTGGTGCCGAAGGTGGTGGAGTAGGGCATAGCGTTTTCAAGCGAAGTGGGTACCGGTTCGCGTGAAGAAAACGCGTCAAAAAAAAGAGTTTTCCGATGTGTCTGCTCTGCGACGATGAAAAGGCCTATCAGGCCTATATGAACTATCTCGACGCGATGGAGCGGCAGGGCAAGGCCGCCGATCCCGATAAGGCTATGGACGTTCTCCTGGATGCGCTCGAGGCCGATGAACGAACGCGGCCCAAATCGGACGATCCGGCCAACGACAAGACGCTTTCTCCTTTTTTCTGCAGCCCGATCAATAAATGACCGATTTGACATCGCTGACGATCGCCGAGGCCCGCGAAGGCCTCGCGAGCAAGTCTTTCACCTCGCTTGAACTGACGGATGCGCATTTGACCGCAATCGAGGCGGCGCGTTCGCTCAATGCCTTCATCCTGGAGACGCCGGACCAGGCCCGCGCCATGGCGCGCGCCGTCGATGCCAAAATCGCCAGGGGCGAGGGCGGTCCGCTCGCGGGCATTCCGCTCGGTATCAAGGACCTGTTCGCGACCAGGGATGTCCGCACCACCGCGTGCTCGAAGATTCTCGGCAATTTCGTGCCGTCCTACGAATCGACCGTGACCTCGCAGCTCTGGCGCGACGGCGCGGTCATGCTGGGCAAGCTCAACAATGACGAGTTCGCGATGGGCTCGTCGAACGAGACGTCGTGCTTCGGTCCGGTGGTCAATCCGTGGCGGCGCGAAGGTTCCAACACCACGCTGGTGCCGGGCGGCTCGTCCGGCGGATCGGCGTCCGCCGTGGCGGCGTTGCTGTGCATGGGCGCGACCGCGACCGATACCGGCGGTTCGATCCGTCAGCCGGCTGCGTTCACCGCGACGGTCGGCGTCAAGCCGACCTACGGGCGCTGTTCGCGCTGGGGCATCGTGGCGTTCGCATCGTCGCTCGACCAGGCCGGTCCAATCGCGCGCACCAACCGCGATGCCGCGATCCTGATGCGCTCGATGGCGGGGCACGATCCCAAGGACACCACCTCGGTCGATCGCCCGGTGCCGGACTACGAGGCAGCGATCGGAAAATCCGTCAAGGGCATGAAGATCGGCATTCCCAAGGAGTATCGCCTCGACGGCATGCCAGCCGAGATCGAAAAGCTCTGGACCGAAGGCGCGGCGTGGCTGAGGGCGGCCGGCGCGGAACTGGTCGAGGTGTCGCTGCCGCACACCAAATACGCGCTGCCGGCCTATTACATCGTGGCGCCCGCGGAGGCCTCGTCGAATCTCGCGCGCTACGACGGCGTGCGGTACGGCCTGCGCGTGCCCGGCCGCTCGATCGGCGAATTGTACGAGAACACCCGTGCCGACGGCTTCGGCCACGAAGTGCGCCGCCGCGTCATGATCGGTACCTATGTGCTGTCGGCCGGTTACTACGATGCCTATTACCTGCGCGCGCAAAAAGTCCGCACGCTGATCAAGAAGGATTTTGAGGACTGCTTCGCGAAGGGCGTCAACGCGATCCTGACGCCGGCCACTCCATCCGCCGCCTTCGGGGTCGGCGAGAAGGGCGGCGCCGATCCGGTCGAGATGTATCTCAACGACATCTTCACGGTGACGGTAAACATGGCGGGGCTCCCCGGGATCGCGGTGCCGGCCGGCAAGGATGCGCAGGGCTTGCCGCTCGGCCTGCAACTGATTGGGCGTCCGTTCGACGAAGAGACGCTGTTCTCGCTCGGTGAAGTCATCGAACAGGCGGCCGGACGGTTCACGCCGCCGAAATGGTGGTGAGGGATGGCGGATTTCCGCGCCAGCCTCGCTGACGCTGCGCCGGAACAGGCGCTGCCACCGCCGCTTGCGGCAATGTGGTGGGCCGCCAAGGGCGACTGGGACCGCGCGCACAAGATCGTGCAGGACGAAGGCGACGCGAACTGCGCGTGGGTGCACGCCTATCTGCACCGGGTCGAAGGCGATCTCGGCAATGCCGGCTACTGGTACCGGCAGGCCGGCCAGCCGGTGGCGAAGGATTCTCTGGGTGCGGAATGGGAGCGGATCGTGTCCGCGCTGCTCGGGAGTGGACCTCGGGCAGCCTAACGATTCCTGTTATAAGTTGACTTGGAAAAACAGTGTGTGTATATTTATACACTATCAACTATTCGAGGCCGAAATGTCAAAATATGAGCCTTTGGAGCGCTATCTGCGGGCTCAGCATGCCGATGTAGTCCCGATGACTTTCAGGGAAATCGAACGGGTACTTGGCTCCAAGCTTCCTAACTCCAAATTCAATCGTGCCTGGTGGAGCAACAATCCCAACAACAACGTCATGACCCTCGCTTGGCGCAATGCTGGCTATCTGACCGAAAAGGTCGATATCAAGAATGATCGAGTTGTATTCCGTCGGATCGGGGCAGAGCAGGTGGGTCCATTGAGCGCCGAGGATCAAAAGCATATTACTCGCAGCAAGCGATGGTACGGCGATGATGGCGTCAAGAAAACGCGTCATCCGCTGTTTGGATGGATGAAAGGATCGGTCAGTATTCCAGTTGGTGTTGATCTGACCGAACCTGCCGATCCAGAATGGGCGGATAGTCTGGACAAATGAAGGCACCGCTGCTCCTCGATACTTGTGCTGTGATTTGGATTGCCAACGATCAGCCTATCGCGTCCGAGGCAGACGAAACAATTCAAGAGGCGTTCCACGCGGGCGCGCTCGCGTTTGTTTCTCCAATTACCGCGTGGGAGATCGGTTTGCTGGTGTCGCGCGGTCGCGTGAGATTGATGATGTCGCCGCAACTCTGGTTTGATCGGATGCTGGCGGCACCAGGAATTGCTCTTGCCAACCTGTCGCCTGCGGTATTGATCGCGTCATCTGTTTTGCCGGGAAATCCGCCGCGCGACCCTGCCGACCGTATCATCGCCGCGACAGCGCGGGAATATGGATACCGGCTGATAACGCGAGACCGACGGCTGCTAGCCTACGGCGAAGAAGGTCACCTGCAGGTCGTCTCCTGCTAACATGAACACGGACTAAAAATGAACGCATCAGTCAAACCGGCAAAACTGATCAAGGGCCAGACCGGCGACTGGGAAGTCGTGATCGGCATGGAGATCCACGCCCAGGTCACCTCGAAATCAAAACTGTTTTCCGGCGCCTCGACCGAGTTCGGCGGCGAGCCGAACAGCCACGTGTCGCTGGTCGACGCCGCGATGCCGGGCATGCTGCCTGTCATCAACGAGGAATGCGTCAGGCAGGCTGTCACGACCGGTCTAGGCCTCAATGCGCAGATCAATCTGCGCTCGGTGTTCGACCGCAAGAATTATTTCTATCCGGACTCGCCGCAGGGCTACCAGATCAGCCAGTACAAGTCGCCGATCGTGGGCGAGGGCGAGGTCGAGGTCGAACTGGACGGCGGCAAGACCGCGACCATCGGCATCGAGCGGCTGCATCTGGAGCAGGACGCCGGCAAATTGCTGCACGACCAGTCGCCGACCATGTCCTATGTCGACCTCAACCGCTGCGGCGTGGCGCTGATGGAGATCGTGTCCAAGCCGGACATCCGCGACGCCGAGCAGGCCAAGGCCTACGTGACCAAGCTGCGCTCGATCCTGCGCTATCTCGGCACCTGCGACGGCGACATGGAGAAGGGTTCGTTGCGCGCCGACGTCAACGTGTCCGTGCGCAAGCCGGGCGGGCCGCTCGGCACCCGCTGCGAGATCAAGAACATGAACTCGATCACCTTCATCGGTCAGGCGATCGAGTACGAGGCGCGGCGCCAGATCGAGATCATCGAGGATGGCGGCGCGATCGACCAGGAGACGCGGCTGTTCGACCCCAACAAGGGCGAGACCCGCTCGATGCGCTCCAAGGAAGAGGCGCATGATTATCGCTATTTCCCGGATCCCGACCTGCTGCCGCTCGAGTTCACGCAAGCCTATGTCGACGAGCTCAAGTCGAAGCTGCCGGAATTGCCGGACCAGAAGAGGGCGCGCTTCATCGAGGGCTTCGGACTGTCGCCCTACGACGCCAGCGTGCTCGTCGCCGAGCGCGAGAGCGGAGACTTTTACGAAACGGTGCTGGGCGGTCTTGCCGACAAGGCGCGCGACGGCAAACTCGCGGCCAACTGGGTGATCAACGAGCTGTTCGGTCGTCTCAACAAGGAAGGCCGCGACATTTCGGTCTCGCCGGTGTCGGCGGCGCAGCTCGCCGCGATCGTCGATCTGATCGGCGAGGGCACCATCTCCGGGAAAATTGCAAAGGACCTGTTCGAGATCGTCTGGCTCGAGGGCGGTGACCCGCGCGCGCTGGTCGAGGCGCGCGGCATGAAGCAGGTGACGGACCTCGGCGCGATCGAAAAGGTCGTCGACGACATCATCGCCGCCAATCCGGACAAGGTCGCGCAGGCGAAAGCCAAGCCGCAGCTCGCCGGATGGTTCGTCGGCCAGGTGATGAAGTCATCGGGCGGCAAGGCCAACCCGCAAGCGGTCAACGATCTCCTGAAGGCGAAGCTCGGCATCTGAAAGCGTCCCGTAACGGGACGACTCCATCCTCGGCAACGTCGCGATCGATGCACGCAAGCACGCGTCGATCGTTCTTCGCGATCCGAAATCCATCGTCGCGATGGAAAGCGCGCGCCCCGAATCGGTGGTCGCGTGTCGCCCGAGAATCCGGTTTTGGCGAGCGGTCGATGAGACGCGAGCGCGTTAACTGAAAAATTTTTTTATTGCCAAAGCTTGCGACTCAGAGTCCGTGCAAGCGTCATTTTGACACTCGCGGTGAGTCGCAACGACATCGATCGAATCTCGTTCGTCAATTGCGCAATTCAAGAAAGCGCTGCGGCACAGTCTCTTCCTGCAATATTGGCAAGTATCGACATGGATCGTTGCGGCATTTTTTGCATCGGCATGCGAACGTGTTGATGTGTCGCCGATGTCATTGCTTCGCACGCTCTCACTTCTGCTCGTCAACACTTCCTTAAGCGGGACGCTGTTTTTTTGAACGTGTTGGTGTATTCGGGATGCAGTGCATTTCGATTCCCGAGTGCACGCAGCGACTAACGTCATCATCTCTACATTAGGAGGGCAACATGGCCAAGAAAGCGAAGAAGGCGAAGAAGGCGAAGAGCGCAGTGAAGAAGACTGCGAAGAAGACCCGCAAGGTCGCCAAGAAGAAGAAGTAAGTTCGCTTCTTTGAAAATTGCCGGCGGATTGATGCCGGCACGTCACACGAGCCCCGGATGAACATCTGAAGGCTCTGGTCGACGAAAGAGGGTGTCGGCGAGACATCAGGTCAAACGGCTGGATCGTCTTTCGAGGGAGCTAGCTCCTTCAAACCGATCCGGCAGAAGAAACAGGTTTTCTTCGTTCGGTGCGGACCTCCCAAAGAGATTCGCAATTTCACCGGAGCCCAAAGCCCGGAGTGAGATCTGGTCCTGACGTGTTCGCCGACGCCCTCGCTCCCTGGAAACTTCGTGTTTCCCCGGGAGGCTGCTTCTCCGGAGCGCTGCTCCGATGGCCCGCACATCCGGCGCCGGGCTCCCACCTTCCCGATATACTTTTGACCGCTCGCGGGTGTTGACCGATTTTGGGACACCATCGCTTCATCCGGTTCGCCACGCTTCGCGAAGTCAGGATATCAGGTACGCCGCGAACACCTGACCGGCAGCAGATGCTGCGGAGCGTCAGGCTCACATGCCGGGGTCTGTCACCGGGCGGCGCATCGCGCCCACGGCGTAGATGAAGTCGCCGACGTTGCGGCAATGGTTATCGTTCCGCCAAGCGGCAGGGTAAACCGAATTTCACCAATCGGCACTTCGCGCTGTGCCGCAGGCGTTTCTGCGATTCCGCGACGAGCAGCGCCATGGCGCGTTTACACCCCGTTTATCGCGAACCTTAAACTGCCCTTCAAATTTGATCGGCCATGATCATCCCAACGAGCCGGCAAACGGCATGCGCTCGATCCGACTTCCGGATCGCGCGCCGGGGATGAACAGGCGTTTCAACAGTGGACAGGGGCCGCCCTCGGGAAGGGCGGCAACGATAAAAAGGGGAGCTACCGATTTTTCAGGGGCAATTCGATCTCGACGCGGCAACGCCGGTAGAAGCGACCGCTATTCCGGACGTGCTGTTTGAGCGCGGCCTGTACTGGGCGAGCGGCCGTTCCGGCGTGGTCAACCTCGTCGCAGCACACAAATGGTTCAATCTGGCGGCCCTGAAGGGCCGCGCCGACGCGATCTGCATGCGCCGCGAGGTCGCTGAAATGATGTCGGATGCCGAGGTCGCCACGGCACAGCGCGAAGCCCGGGCGTGGATGATCTCGAACTGATGTCTACCGTTTCAACGGACGAGCCGTTTTTCATTTGCAGCGCTCCGGTGAAGAGACGACCGCCGGTCGCGGCTGTTTCCATCCAGGACGTCCGGGATCTGGTGCGGCGCGACCTGTCGCCGCTGATGCGCAACCGGCGCAGCATCGGCCTTCGGTTGCGCACCTGCGCGCCTGTTCGCGCCGACGCACAACAGAGCACAGCGGACATAGGGGTTACACTTCCCGCGCTTGTTCTGGGCGAGGTATGAATGCCGTGCCGGCGCGTGCCCTCGGGCCTGCGCGGTGGCCAAGCTCAGTCGAGGTTCTTGCGCTTCAACTTCATTTGCGGGTCAAACTTGAGGTCGTACTTCTTTCCGTCCGCGCATACGGCGTCGTCGACCTCAAACTGCTGATCGTCTTCATCGAACTCGAACTTGCCGCCGGAGCATCCTTCAACCTGGACCGCGGCGACCAGTTTTGCACGTTCGTCCTCGGTGACCTGGCGGTCGGCGAGCGCCGGCAAGGTCGATATGGCGAGTATTCCTATTGATATGATCAACCGCATAACGAAGCTCGGTCTTGGAGACGCTCATCAACGCGTCGAATCGGAACCCGTTCCATCCGGAAGCTCTAGCCACTGTCTGGCGTCGGCGCCTCGGCGACCGCAAACCTTGCAACCAGGCTTCGGCTCCAGGTCTGACAGGTGAACGTCATCGCCTGGGTGATCAGCGTCGCCGCGGCTCTTTTTCTTGCCCAGATGCGAAATGACCGGCGCCCGAATAGCGAGCCGGTCATTGGTTTCGGTCAGGCGAGCGCCTTCAGCACCGCATCAGCCAGCGGTCCGCTGGAAGCCGGGTTCTGCCCGCTCAGCAGATTGCGGTCGATCACGACATGGGCACCCCAGTTCGGCCCCTTCTCATAAACGGCGCCGGATTTGCGGAGGGTGTCGGCCAGCAGCCAAGGCGCATTGTCCGCCGTGCCCAGTTCCACTTCCTCCTCGTCGCTGAACGAGGTCATATGTCGACCGGCAAAGAACCAATTGCCCTCTTTGTCCTTGGCGGCGAGCAACGCTGCCTGGCCGTGGCACACCGGAGCGATGATCAGGCCGGCGCGATCCGCTTCTATGAGGATGCGGCCGATGTCGGCATCCTTGTAGAGATCCTCGACCGGGCCGTGGCCACCGGGGATGACGATCGCGTCATAGTCGGCGGTGACGACATCGGCGAGCACAAGCGGCTTTGCCAGCCGATCGGCGATGGCGTCCAGATAGGCGCGGAAGTGATCGACATTCTCCTGCCCGACGACGGCCGGGTTCATGCTGTGCGGGTCGATGCTGGGAGCAACGCCACCCGGGGTGGCGATGTCCACTTTGCAGCCATGCGCCACGAACTTCTCATCCATGACGACGAATTCCTCAGCCCAGACGCCGCTTTCATATTTGGAGCCATCAGCCCGCGTCCAGGTTTCGGCGGCCGAGAGAACGATAAGGATCTTGCTCATGTGACATCTCCTTCCGATGGGCATCGCCCGTTGGTGCCATCTGAAAGGAGCAGTCCATCGTCTCCCAACCGGCCTTATCCCTATGATCTGGCGGGGACGAGCCGTGTTGCCCGAAGCTCGGGATGCTTTGCCTATTTCTCGGAAGCCGCTTTTCGTGCCGCGTGCTTGGCGTGTAGGATGAGCGCATGATCCAACCACTGCGCGATGCCGTGCGCCGCTACACCGACGCCCACGCCGATCCCATGGGGATCGCCCAGGCGTCGATCACGGGCATGAGCCTGGTGCGCGCGACGGGCGCCGGAGAATTGCAGTATGGCATCCAGCGCGCGCTGATCTGTCTGGTGCTACAGGGCACCAAGGAAGTGACGATGGGAAGCCGAACCATGGCGTTCCACGCCGGCGACTCGATGCTGATCACCGCCGACGTACCGACTGTCAGTCAGATCACCAAGGCGAGCAGGATCGCTCCCTATCTCTCCTTTTCGCTCTATCTCGCCCCGGCCCTGATTGCAGATCTTTCTGTCGAGATGAACGAGGTGCCGCTCGGCGATGAAGGGCCGCTTACCCTGCAGCCCACCGATACCGAGGTTGCGGACACGGCGCTGCGTCTGGTGCGGTTGCTCGATCGTCCGGCGTCGATTCGGGTTCTTCAGGACCAGTTGATTCGTGAAATGCATTATTGGCTGCTCGTCGGGCGACACGGCCCGGCGATCCGCCATCTGGGTTTTCCCGATAGTCACGCCCGGCGCATCGGCAGAGCGGTAGAGGCGATCCGCTCAAACTTCGCGACACCCCTTCGCGTCGAGCAACTCGCCGCGATCGCAGGCATGAGCACCTCGACCTTTCATCATCATTTCCGCAATGTCACCTCGCTGTCACCTCTCCAGTTCCTGAAGCAGTTGCGGCTGATCGAGGCGAGACGGATCATGCTTGCGGACGGTGTGTCGCCCAGCAATGCCGCTTATTCGGTCGGATATGAAAGCGTGCAGCAGTTTACCCGCGAATATCGCCGGCTGTTTGGAATGCCGCCGGTCCAGGAGACAGAGGCCGCGCGCAGAAAGGTACAACAGGCGTCGGCGTAGGTAGTCGCGGCTCAGGGCAGGGCCGGACAATTCGCGCGTTGGCGGAGCCGGAGGGATTCGAACCCTCGATAGGGCTTTACAACCCTATAACGGTTTAGCAAACCGCCGCCTTCAGCCACTCGGCCACAGCTCCATTAGGGCGGATATGCCCGAGGCCGGGGCGCGCCGCAAGCGGCAGATTCGGATTGCGCAGGGCCATTTGACGGCGACACCTCACGGGTATGCGCTGGAAGGCAGTTTGGTTCATGCTGGAGAGCCGGATCGCCTCGCTTGGGCTTTTGCCGCCTTCGGCTTCGCGGTCAGCTTCAACCTGCCGCCTTCCGGTAAGCCCGCCTCATGGACTGGTTAACCCCGGAGGCGAACCGCGGTCGATGGGAGCCGGCACTCTATTATACGCCGCGGCACGTACCGCGAGGGCCACCGGCTGCCGCCTTTATAGCGTGGATTATCAGCGGAATCGCGGCCGGGCCGCGTTCGATTCGATTCGACGAAGCCGCTGGAGGCGAAAGCGGCTTGCTTCGGTGCCGGCGGCATCCATAGGCGTGCCAGATACGACCAATGAAAAACATTCAATAGAAACAGAAGGTTAGAAAGAAGCTTCGATCACGATCACGTGTTATTTGTGCAACACCCTCTGGAAAAGGGGCGCGATCGGGCCTTTCATGACGGTTCCATTGTTGCTTGTGCAGACGTCCTCGGTAATTGTGATCGGGCGACGGAGGGGGGCATCCCGAGGTCGTCCCGTTTTTAGGTGGTTCGCTTAAGTCCCTCGCGTTCATGCGGGAGTGTCCGAAGGCGCGAAGCGACTAAGCCGGGTTTCAGGGGATAAAGGGAACCAACCTTTGGGTGCTTTGCGCGCCCGGCGGATCCGGAACCTTCCCTACAGAGCAACTTGGAGGTTTAACATGAAGATGGTTAAGAGCCTTATTCTCGGCTCAGCGGCGGGGCTCGTCGCCATGAGCGGAGCTCAGGCTGCCGATCTTCCCGTCAAGGCCAAAGCGGTCGAGTACGTGAGGATCTGCTCCCTATATGGTGCTGGTTTCTTCTATATCCCAGGCACCGACACCTGCATCAAGCTTGGTGGTTACGTCCGTATCGACACCACGTTCAACGGTGGCACCTACGGCGGTCCGGCGTACAACGGCGATCTCGGTCAGCAGAACCGCTACCGCGATTACTTCTCTTCCCGTTCGCGTATGGCGCTGACGATTGATACCCGTACTGCAACCGAATACGGCGTTGTCCGTACCTTCGGTCAGGGCGACTTCCAGTTCAACAATTTCGGCAACAGCAATCCAACCAACGCCTTCGCTTTCCCGGGTGGCGCTTCCAACGCGCTGAACAACCCGGGTGGTGGTTACGTCGCGGTTGAAATGGTGTTCATCCAGTTCGCCGGTTTCACCTTCGGTAAGTCGGCTTCGGCCTACGCAACTCCGTGGCACGGCTATCCAGGCAACAACAACTCGTTCCTGATGGGCGGCCATGACACCGTCACCGGTGTCAACAACATCCAGTACACCGCGCAGTTCGGCAACGGCGTGTCGGCCACCATCGGTCTCGATGATCCGACCGTGTTCAACCGTACCTCCGTGCTGAACCTGGGCGTTGCCGCCACACCGGCAGCCCCGGTGTTTAACGCGGCTGGTATCCAGGCCACGGCCGCTGGTGCCAACTCTTACGGCGGCACCCACGCTCCCGACATCGTCGGTAACATCCGCGTCGATCAGGCCTGGGGTCTGTTCCAGATTTCAGGTGCGGCGCATCTCGTGAACGCGTCCTACAACGTCGTCGGCACTGGCGGCGTTCCGAACGGGCTCTCGGAAGTCAGCGGCCACCCCGACGACAAGTGGGGCGGTTCGGTGATGGCTGCGTTGCAGATCAAGAACCTCCCGACCGGCGCCGGCGACGACCTCAAGATCGACGTCAGCTACGCCAAGGGTGACACCAAGAACGTGATCTCGACGAGCGGTGCTTCGCCGAGCTTCGCGATGTTTGGCGGCACGAACCGTCCGGGTGCGTATCAGAGCATCGGCTTTGGCCAAACGTCTGATGCGGTGTTCCTGCCCGGGTTCCTTACCGGTGGTGCTACCGGCGATATCAAGCTGACCGAAGCCTGGGGTGTCCGTGGTGCGTTCAACCACAACTGGGATCCCTTCTGGTCGACCAGCCTCTGGGGAAGCTACGCTGCGGTTCGCTACAATGGCAGTGCAACTGACATCCTTACTGCCAAGGGCCAGTTCTGCGCCAGCTTCAACTTCGGCAAGGCCGTGTCTGCAGACTATAGCTGCAACCCCGACTTCAACATTGCCCAGGTTGGTCTGACCACCCGCTGGACCCCCGTCAAGAACCTGACGTTCTCGGGTGAAGTTGGTGCGTTCTTCCTCGACCAGAAGTTCACTGGTGCGGCTGCCTTGACTCCGGCGGCTCCGAAGCCGACCGCTGTCTACCAGTTCAAGGACCAGAGCACTGTGTTCCTGAACGTCCGCGTTCAGCGCAACTTCTGATCCCGAAAGACTTGAAACACGAGGGAAACCCCCGGCAGGCAACTGCCGGGGGTTTTTCATTGTCCGGGTGCGTGCGTGTCGTGGCGAAGTTGCGAAAGCGCAGAGTTCGTCCGGCCGCATCATCGCGCGTTCGGTGAAGAAGCGAGCATATCGCTTCAAGCTGCGACAGAAGCGGCGGCGAGAAAATCCGCGATGCTGCGCGGCTTATTGGACACTGGCGCCGCGATGCAGGTCAGCTTCGATCTGGAGCTTGGTGCCGCCGCCGAAGCGCGCGCGATAGACTTGCAGGTTCTCCATGATCCGTTGCACGTAGTTTCTCGTCTCGGAGAACGGAATCGACTCTACCCAATCGACGGCATCGACCTTGGGATCGCGCGGGTCGCCGTAGCGTTCGATCCATTTCCTGACGCTGCCGCGGCCGGCATTGTAGCCGGCGAAGGTCAGGATGTAGGAGCCGCGGTAATCCTCGAGCAGCCCGCCCAGTTCGGCCGCGCCGAGCATGGCGTTGTAGACCGAATCGGTCTTCATCCTGTTCAGGTCGAAGCTGATGCCGGCCCGCTTGCAGACATAGCGTCCTGCGTCCGGGGTCACCTGCATCAGCCCGTAGGCCTGCGCAGGCGAGACCACCGCCGGGTTGAAGGCGCTTTCCTGCCGCGCAATCGAGTACACGATGCTCGGCTCGACCTCCGGCCCGACCTGCTTGAATGAGGGAATGCCGTTGACGGGGTAAGCGTAGAAGTCGAACGGCAGCCCGCGATTGAGCGCCGCCTTGCCAAGCATCAGCATGCCGCGGGCGTCGCTGTAGCGCGAGGTGAGTTCGCCAAGGCCCACCAGCGCGTCCGGATCGCCGTTTTCGCCCATGTCGCCGAAGATCGGAAGCGCGAGCTCGCGTTCGTCCAGCTCGTAGAGCAACTGCACGGCGCGGACGATTTCCAGCCGCTCGACGCCGCGGCCGCGACTGCTCGGGACGCCGTTCAACTCGAGTTGCGGCAGCCCCAGCTTGGCGCGCGCCAGTTGGCCGTAATAGCTGGTCGACTGTTCAGCGGCGCGGCCATAGGCGGCGCGGGCCTCCTGCGTGCGTCCCGCTGCCTCCGCTGCGCGACCTTGCCAGTAGCCTGCACGCGCGAGCGCGGTCGGATTGACGCTGCCGACGCCGATGCGGGCGAAATGCTGCGCAGCCACCGCCGGATCCTTCAGGAAGCGCAGCGCGATCCAGCCCGCGGTGAATTCCTGCTCGGTCTTGTAGATGTCGCGCGACGGAAGCGCTGCGTCCCGCGCGATCAGATAGGCGTTGCGGTGTTCGCCGACGTCGAGCATCTTGCGCGACAACAGGCGCCGCTCGATCCACCATTCGTTGAGATTGTGCAGACGGTTCGGATCCTTCGGTGCCGCCAGCATGAGCTGCGCGGCCTCCTGGAACTTCTCTTCGCGGCGGAGCCACTGGATCCTGGCGAACATGTAGCCGGGATCGTTGTGAAGTTCGCGCGGCACCGCATCCAGCAGCGCCTTGAGGTTGGAGGATTTCTTGTTGGCCGCAATGCGCGCCTTGGCGAGCGCGACATGGCCCGAGCCCAGCCGCTTGGCCGCGCGCATGCCGCCGGCTTCCTGCTCGGTGCCGTAAAGCAGCGCGTCCATCCGCGCCTTGTGGTCGCCGCCGGTCAGGAATGCACCGAACTGGTCCATCGCATTGATTTCGGTGTCTTCCGACATGCCATCGTTGCGCCAGGCCTCGCGCACCAGCCGTTCGGCGTTGGTGCGATCGCCGCGCGCAATCATCGCCTTTGCCAGCGAGAACTTTCCCTTGGCGGAGAGGGGCGATTGGTTTTCGAACCAGGCCCAGACTGTTGCGTCGTCGCGGCGGTCATCCCACAGCGCGGCCTCGATGCGCCGGCGCATGAACGTCTGCGACGGCCAGCTCGGATTGGCGGAGATAAACGCGCGGTAGCGCTCGACCGAAGCGCCGTTGTTGTCGCTGCGCAGGATCAGCCATTCCGCGAGCTTGCGGGCGACCGGATCGGAGATCGCGGCTTGCGCCTGCGTGGCGTCGGAGGCCTT
>PNLC01000034.1 GCA_013822885.1 Bradyrhizobium sp. | reverse complement strand
TTCGGGCAAGACGGTCGCCTATGGCCTGGCGATCGCAAACAACCTGCTGGATGGTGCCGAGCGGTTCGAGCGGGCCGCGGCTCCCTTGGCATTGATCGTTGCGCCGACGCGCGAGCTTGCGCTTCAGGTTCACCGCGAACTCGCCTGGCTCTATCAGCACGCGGATGCGCGCGTCGTTTCCTGCGTCGGGGGTATGGACCCGCGCCGCGAGCAGCGCGAACTGGCTGCGGGCGCGCATATCGTGGTCGGTACGCCGGGGCGGCTGTGCGATCATCTGCGGCGCGGCCGTCTCGACGTTTCGGAATTGAAGGCGATCGTGCTCGACGAGGCCGACGAGATGCTCGATCTCGGTTTTCGCGAGGACATGGAGTTCATCCTCGAGGCCACGCCGGAGGAGCGCCGGACGCTGCTGTTTTCGGCGACCTTGCCGCGCGGCATCGTGGCGCTCGCCAAGGAGTATCAGCAATCGGCCTTTCGTGTCGAAGTCGCGGGCGACGAGGGCGGCCATGCTGATATCGAGTACCGCGCGATCCGGATCGCGGCCGGCGATGTCGAGCACGCGGTCGTCAACATCTTGCGATTCTACGAATCGCCGAGCGCTCTGGTGTTTTGCAACACGCGCGAGGCTGTCCGGCATCTGCAGGCGACCCTGCTGGAGCGCGGCTTCTCCGTGGTCGCGCTTTCAGGCGAGCTGACGCAGAACGAGCGAACCCAAGCGCTGCAGGCGTTGCGGGATGGTCGCGCCCGTGTCTGCGTCGCGACCGACGTAGCCGCGCGCGGCATCGACCTGCCGAACCTCGATCTCGTCATCCATGCCGATATTCCGAACGATCCGGAAGTGATGCAGCATCGCTCCGGCCGTACCGGCCGCGCGGGCCGCAAGGGCGTCAGCATCATTCTGGTGCCTCCGGCGCGCAGGCGCCGCGCCGAGGTGCTGCTGAACCTGGCCGGCATCGATACGGTCTGGGGCACGGCGCCCCAGCCGGATGAAATTCGCAAGCTCGATCAGGAACGCATGCTGAAAGATGCACTGTTTTCGGAAGAGACGACGCCAGAGGATCTGGCGCTGGCGCAGGCCTTGCTCGCCGAACGATCGGCGGAGGACATCGCCGCGGCGCTGGCGCGGCTCTATCGCGCGCGGCTGCCGTCGCCCGAGGATATTCTCGATCCCGGGCAGGGCAGTGGCCGGTCCCGCGAGGATCGCGGCCGGGAAAGGGAAGCCCGTCCGGCGCGCGGCGACGATCGCAGCGCAGGGCCGCGATCAACGAAGGGGAAATCGTCGCCGCGTCACGCCATGGGCGACGGCAGCGTCTGGTTCAGCGCTTCTATCGGCAGCCGGAAGAATGCGGAGGCGCGCTGGCTGTTGCCGATGATCTGCCGCCGCGGCGGCATCGACAAGTCCGACATCGGCGCCATTCGCATCATGGATACCACCACCGAATTCGAGATTTCGGGTCGTGCTGCGGAGTCGTTCGCCGTCAAGATTCGCCGCCCCGACAAGGAAGACAATATCCGTATCGAGGCGCTCGGCGATGCGCCGCGGCGCGAAGAGGTTCGCAAGCCGGAATGGACGCCGAAGCCGCACGGCAAAAGTGCAAAGAGCCCTGATCGACCGGGGTTTGACAAGAAAGCGCGATACGATACCAAGAAGCCGCATCGCGATAGAACGGCTCACGCCGGAAAGCCGCGGCACGAAAGTGGGGCTCCTGCAAAGGCCGACTTCGGAAAGAAGAAAAAGAAGAAGTTTCGCGGCTGACCGGCCGGGTCCGCGACTTCGGCGCCGCCTGAAGGTAAGAGGTTTGTGTCATGGCTAGCTTCCCGACCTCCACCACCGTCCTCGATTCCATCCTGTTCCGCGACGCGTTCGGAACGCCGGCGATGCGCGAGGTGTTTTCGGATTTCAGCCTGATCTCGCGCTACGCCGAGGTCGAGATCGCGCTAGCGAAAGCCGAGGCACGCTGCGGCGTGATTCCGGCGCAGGCGGCCGAAGAGATCGCCAGGCGGACCGATGTGTCGGCGCTGGACTTCGACCTGCTGCGCCAGGAGACGGATATTGTCGGTTATCCGATCCTGCCGCTGGTGCACCAGATGGTGAAACAGTGCGGCGACGCCGGACGCTACGTGCATTGGGGCGCGACCACGCAGGACATCATGGATACCGCCGTGATCCTGCAGGTGCGTGCCGGGCTTGAAATCATCGAGGCCGATATCTCGGCTCTGCGTGGCATCCTTGCGGGCCTCTCGAAGCGCTATCGCGACACGCCGATGGCGGGCCGCACCCATCTGCAGCAGGCGCTGCCGGTGACGTTCGGCTACAAGACCGCGATCTGGCTTGCGATGTTCGACCGTCACGCCGAGCGGCTCGCGCAATTGAAGCCGCGCGTGCTCGTCGGCCAGTTCGCGGGCGCCGCCGGCACGCTGGCCTCCCTCGGGACCAAGGGCTTTGAGGTCCAGAAGGCGCTGTGCGAGGAACTCGGCCTCGGCGTTCCCGTCTCCACCTGGCATGTCGCGCGCGACGGGCTGGCCGAAGCGATCAATTTCCTGGCCGTCGTCACCGGCTCGCTCGGCAAGATCGCGCTCGACATCATGATGATGGCCTCGACCGAGTTCGGCGAGGTCTACGAACCCTTCGTCAAGGGCCGCGGCGCATCCTCGACCATGCCGCAGAAGCGCAATCCGATTTCGTCGGAGCTGATGCTGGCGGCGGCCAAGGGCGTGCGCCAGCATGCCGGCCTGATGCTGGATGCGATGGTGCAGGATTTCGAGCGGGCCACCGGACCCTGGCACGCCGAATGGATGGCGATCCCGGAAAGCTTCGTGCTGACCGCGGGCAGTCTCCATCAGGCCAAGTTCGCACTCGGCGGGCTGATCGTCGACGAGAAGAAGATGGCGGAGAATCTCGACATCAGCCGCGGGCTCATCGTCGCCGAGGCCGTGATGATGGGACTGGCGCCCGATCTCGGCCGCCAGGAGGCGCATGATGTCGTCTATGACTCCTGCCGTGTTGCCAATGAAAAGGGCATGACGCTGGCGGATGCGCTGTCGACGGACCCGCGAGTCTCCGCGCGCATCGATCGTGCGACGATCGATCGCCTGACATCGCCGCGAAATTATCTCGGCCTTGCGCCCCAGATGGTGGACCGGGTGATTGCGTCCTCGGGACGTTGAGAAGTCCGGCCGGGTCGCCTATCTCTGTACGAACGACCGCTCTTGAGGACCTGCCATGACCGCACACCAGCGCAACGTCTCCGCCTCGATCGATCCCGTGAAACTCGACCGCCTCGCCGAAGTCGCCGTCAAGGTAGGCTTGCGGCTGCAGCCGGGTCAGGATCTTTTGCTGACCGCGCCCTCGGTCGCGCTGCCGCTGGTGCGCCGGATCGCCGAGCATGCCTACAAGGCGGGCGCGGGCATCGTGACGCCGTTTTTCTCGGACGAAGAGATCACGCTGTCGCGCTACCGCTACGGCCACGATTCGAGCTTCGATCGCGCCGCGGGCTGGCTCTATGAGGGCATGGCCAAGGCGTTTACGGCCAACACCGCGCGGCTTGCCGTCGTCGGCGACAACCCGATGCTGCTGTCGGGCGAGGATCCATCAAAGGTCGCGCGCGCCAGCAAAGCGAATTCGATCGCCTATCAGCCGGCGCTGGAGAAGATCGTCAATTTCGAGACCAACTGGAACATCATCGCCTATCCGAGCCCGGCCTGGGCAAAGCAGGTTTTCCCTGATGTTCCCGAGGACGTCGCGGTGGCGAAGCTGGCGGACGCGATCTTTGCAGCTTCAAGGGTGGATCAGGACGGCGCCGTCGCCGCGTGGGAAAAACACAACGCGGTGCTGCGCGAGCGGACCGACTGGCTCAACGGCCAGCGTTTCCACGCGCTGAAATATTCCGGTCCGGGCACCGATTTGACGATCGGCCTCGCCGACGGCCACGAATGGGAAGGCGGCGCCTCGACGGCCAGGAACGGCATCACCTGCAATGCCAACATCCCGACCGAGGAAGTGTTCACCACGCCGCATTGCCGGCGCGTGAGCGGACACGTCGTCTCCTCCAAGCCGCTGTCCTATCAGGGCACCCTGATCGACAACATCCAGGTGAGGTTCGAGGAAGGCCGCATCGTCGAGGCCAAGGCGTCGCGCGGCGAGGAAGTGCTGAAGAAGGTGCTCGACACCGATGAGGGCGCGGCGCGCCTGGGCGAAGTGGCGCTGGTGCCGCATTCCTCGCCGATCTCGAAAAGCGGGCTGCTGTTTTTCAACACGCTGTTCGACGAGAACGCCGCCTCCCACATCGCGCTGGGCCAGTGCTATTCGAAGTGCTTCGTCGGCGGCGACAAGCTGACGCCGCAGCAGATCGCCGAGCAGGGCGGCAACAAGAGCCTCATCCACATCGACTGGATGATCGGTTCGGCCGAGACCGACATCGACGGCATTCACGCCGACGGCCGCAGCGTCCCGGTGATGCGTAAGGGCGAGTGGGCGTGAGGCAACTCCTCACGCCGGCCGCGGTCAATCCAGCCTGAGCTTGTAAAAATCCGTCGCGGTCTTCGAGAACAGTGCCGTCTTCTCGGCTTCGCTGTATTGCGCCGCCAGACGCTTGAAGGCGTTGAAGATCACCTGATAGCTGCACTGGCCTTTGTCCGGCGGAAAATTGCTTTCGAACATGCAGCGGTTCGGCCCGAAGGCCTCGATGCAGGTTTCGATATAGGGCCGCCACGCGGCTGCGGCTTGCTCGGAGGACGGCGGCTTCGGGCGCAGGTGAAAATCATAGCCGAGCAGGCACATCGCGAGCCCCCCAAGCTTCACCACGACGTTCTCGCATTTGGCGACTTGCTGGATCGAGGCCTTCCACACCGGAAAGATCTCCTCGCGGCGGCCGGCATAGCTGCCGATGCCGATCGGGCCGCCGCAATGATCGAGCACGATTTTGGTGTCCGGAAAGGCGCGGGCGAGATCGGTGAGTTCGCCGATCTGCGGATGAAACAGCCAGGCGTCGAAGCTCAGACCCAGCGGGGCAAGGCAGGCGAAGCCCTTGCGGAACGTGCTGTCGAGCAACAGGCCCTTCGGCCGGGTCGCATACATGCCGGCGACATCAGGATCGGCATCCCAGGCCGAGGAATGCCGGATGCCGCGAAAGCGGCCGTTGCCGGCAACGATCTCGGCTTCGAGCACCGCCTTGGCGCCTTCACCGAGCAACAGATTGACGTGACTGACGATGCCGGCGCAGATCGCGGCCTTGCCGTATCCGCCGCTCGCGGCCATGGCCGCGACGCCGTTGGCGAACTCGACCTCGCCGACGGGTCGGAACGCTTCCGGCCCGCGCGCGCGGTACATCGAGCGGCAATCGACATAGACGGTGGCGATGATGTTGTGACCGGAGGCGATGTCGGAAACCATCTCCTCGATCATGTAGCGCAAGCCGCCGCGGTCCCAGAGATGATGGTGGGGATCGACGATCGGTCGCGCGGGGTCGATGATCTCCTCGCTATATTGCGCGAGCCAGTCCTCGCGCGGATCGGCATAAAGCCCGCTCTTCGAGGCGGGTGCAGTGCTGGCGGCCATGAACGTCGCTCCCCTTGATTATTGTTATTATTCGTCATTGCGAGCGTAGCGAAGCAATCCATTTCTCCGCTTGCCGCACTATGGATTGCTTCGCTCCGTTCGCAATGACGGTGTCAGGCAGTTGCGCCCCCCAATTCACACCCCATCCAAAATGATCACCGTGGGCGTGCCCGGCAGCGTCTCGCGCGAGATCTTCAGCGTTCGCTCGCTCCGCTGGTCGATGGTAAACTGCTGGCCGATCAGGCGCATGAATTCGTCGAGCGGAGTGGCAAAACGATGCATCGGCAGCACCGCGGAGGCGCGCAGCCGCTTGGTGATCTCGGAGACGCCGTCGAGCGGCATCGTATAGGTGCCGTCGATCGGCACCATCACGATGTCGAGGCGGCCAATCGATGCGAAATGCGTATCGTCGAGCTTGTGGTGCAGGTGGCCGAGATGGCCGATGCAGAGGCCCGCGACCTCGAAGATGAAGATCGAGTTGCCGTCCCTGATCATTCCCCCGCCGCCGTCGTCGCCATAGTAGCGGCGGATATCCGTGGTCACGTTGCGGATGTAGACGTCGCCGACGCGCTTCGAAACCAGCGCCGGCTGCCCGTTGTCGCCCCAGCCGTGCAGCACATGCTGAATCTTCGGGTCGGGAAACAGCGTGTAGTGGGTCGAGTGCGCCCGGTTCATGGTGACGACGTCGGGCAGCCGTCCAGTCCGGTAGACGCCGTTGAAATCGGTCCCGATCCGCACGCCTTCGGGCGTGTCGATATAGTAGGTGGAATGCCCGACATACGTGATCGCGACTTCCTGCGGCTTGGCAGCGGCGCGCTGCAGGCTGACCGGTATCGCGCGCGGCGGTGCGTTGGCCATCGCAAGGCACTCGCTGCGGAGTGGCTGCTGGGCCGCGGCCGGGAAGACCAGCGAACCGAGAAAGGCAAGGACGACAGCAAGGGATCGCAACATGGCATCAACCCATCCGCGGCAACGGCCGCAGGCGGCACTGTATCGCCGAATTCTCTAGCCGTCATGATGACATTCGCGCACAGCCGCACGCCGGATTTGCTTCATCTGCGGGCAGTCGTGCCATACTGTGAAAGTCAGCCAGGGAGCCCCGCCTTGACCGAAACACCCTCCGTCGCGTCGCGTGCGCCATCGTCGAAACGCCTGGAACCGTTGCGGCAGGTCGATGCCGGCGTTCTCAACATTGCCTATTGCGAAGCGGGACCTGCCGACGGAACAGTCGTGATGCTGATGCACGGCTTTCCCTATGACATTCACGCCTATGTCGACGTCGCGCCGCAACTGGCCGCACAGGGCTGCCGCGTCATCGTTCCCTATCTGCGCGGCTACGGCCCGACACGGTTTCGCGATTCCGCGACGCCGCGCTCGGGCGAGCAGGCGGCCATGGGCGCGGACATGATGGCGCTGATGAATGCGCTAGGTATCAAGCGCGCGGTGTTCGCAGGCTATGATTGGGGTGGCCGCGCGGCCTGCGTCGGCGCGGCGCTGTGGCCGGAGCGCTGCATCGGCCTCGTCTCGGTCAACTCCTACCTGATCCAGGATATTGCCAACGCCATGGTGCCGCAGCGGCCGGAGCGTGAGCTGGCATTGTGGTACCAGTATTACTTTCAACTCGAGCGCGGCCGCGCCGGCCTTGCCGTCAACCGGCGCGAGATCGCGAAGATATTGTGGGCGCAGTGGTCGCCGAACTGGCACTTCGACGATGTCTGTTTCGCGCGCACGGCGGCAGCCTTCGACAACCCCGACTACGTCGATGTGGTGATCCACAGTTACCGGCACCGCTTTGGCCTTGCCGAAGGCGACCCGCAATATGCCGACATCCAGCGCCGGCTGGCGGCGCTGCCCGTCATAGCAGTGCCGTCGATCACCATGGACGGTGCAGGCGATGGGGTCATCGCCGCGACCGACGGCACTGCCAGCGCGCCGAAATTTGCCGCCCGTCGCGGCCATCGCGTGATCCCGCGCGCCGGACATAACCTGCCGCAGGAAGCGCCGGAAGCGTTTGCAGCGGCGGTGATGGAGTTGATCGAGGCCTAGGTCGACTTGCGCAAGAACCCGCCTTACGATCCCCTGACGAGCTTCCTGCCGGTGCATCGGAGAGAGCCTGAACCTGTTCGTGGCCTATTACGGCGCCCCCTATAATTCGGTACCGGAGTTCATCACCAACGCCAAACAAAATCCGGGCAAGGTGACGTTCAGCTTCTCCGGCATCGGCACCGCCACGCATCTGGTCGCCGAACCGTTCAAGACTGTCGCCGGCATCGAGATGCATCAAGGTCAATAGAGGGGCGTGATGCGGGGGTGCGCCCCGTCTCGCAGGCTCAAGCTCCGCGTCGCAGCCAGAATGGCCGTGGTGTGACTGCCCAGGCGCAAGGTGCAGCGTCAGGCCGTCGCCAGCCGGTCGAGCAGGGCCAGCATGACCGGCGCATCGGGCATCGGCAGCACGGCGTCGATCCGCTCCACGAGGCGCGATTGCAGCAGCGGGTTGCGCGCCTTTCCGACCGTGCCCAGCGGTCCGCGAAATCCGTGCTCCTCCCAGGCGAGTTCGAGCAGGCTCTCGTTGACGAGGGCATCGATCAGTTCGTCGGCGGCGCGGTCGATGCTGATGAGGGGGTGCGCCGAGAAAACCGTGGGCTTTGGATAGAGGATCACGGGCTTCGAGGGCGCATTGGCCTCGACCCGTTTCCAGCGGTCGGCGTCCTGCAGCACCCACTCGATCAACTGGTTTTCATAGCCGACGATCAGCGGCTGGGCGCCGGCCCCGCCGGCTACGTAATCGTCGAACAGTTTGCCCGATGACGGCGGCTTGTAACCCATCCGGCGGAACACGGTGGCAACGTCGCCATCGATGCGGCCGAGCGAATCGAGCGCGATGACGTCGCCGCTGAGCAGGCTGGCCGCAAGGCCCGCGAACATGAAGCCTGAATTGGACTTGTTGGGATCGGTCGAGACGATGCGCGCGCGGCCGAACAGGCCGCTCACGCCACAGGCCTCCCAGGTTTCGCCGGCGATAATGGCCTTGAGCAGCTTGAGCAGATCGACCGTGTAGCGTGGCCCGCCGGCAGGCTCGGCAAAGCCGCCTTTCACCAGGCCATCGGCGATGCGGTCCCACGAATAGAGCACGATCGGCGAATTGAAGATCACCTGGTCGCGGGAAATCTTGAGGCCGGAGTTGCGCGCGACTTCCACAAGCACAGACGACGAGGGCCACAGAAACTGCGGCTTCTGGTCGAGCAGCGTGCGTTCGCGCACCATCTCGACCGATCCGGCACGCCGCGCATCGAGAATCAGTCCGAACCGTCGCTCGAGCAGGCTGCGGACACGGGCATTGGCGAGAAGTCCTTCCTTTTCGCCGCCGGCGAAACCAAACAGCCGCTTCGACTCGCCGAACCGGCCCGCGATTTCGGGATGCTGACGCAGATAGAAATAGCCGCCGGTGCCGGCGGCGCTTGCCGCGAGCAATCCGATTCCGAAGGCCCGGCGCGAAATGGCCATCAGGCTCTCCTCTTGCCAGGGGCGGGGGGAACGGGAAGCTGCGGCGGTGGTCCGAGATCCTCGTCAAGCGAACTCTTCAGCAATTTGAGCTCGATGTCGAGGTTGCCGAGATCGGCTTCCTGCAGGCTGGCCGCATAATGCGTGAAAGCCGTGTCGAGCCGGTCGATCAGATCGCTTGTCGCGGCGATGCGCGCTGTGTCGCGCGCGCTGCCCTTTTCCAGCAGGGCATAAGCCTCCGCGAGATCGGCCGCACGCGGCAAATAATAGGTCAGAAACCGCCGCACGCGGTCTACGCGCAGGGGATCTTCTTCGACGGCTGCGAAGATCTCGCGGGAAATGCGTGCCAGATGACGGACGCGTTCGGCGACCTTGGGCGTGCCGATCGAGCTGACGGCGACTTCAAGGCGGACCGCCAGCGGCTCGGCGTCCGTCAGAAGGCTGCGCGCGAACTCGATCTTGCCGCGCGCCACGCCGCTGGCGTCCAGCCCCTCGAACGGCTTGCGTGGGGAGAGCACGCCAACAAGCCCACCGCCCGCAGCCAGGCTGATTATGGCGGCGATCCAGAACGGCATGCCGAAGCCGATCGCCAGAAGCGGCAACAGGATTGCGGCCGCCGCCCCGCCCGCGATCCAGTTCATTCCTGCCAGTGACGGCGGCATTCAGTTGTACCCTCGCACCGCGCGGAAGGCCTGGGTGAGGCTCTTGGTGCCGTCGAACACCCTTCCGCCGCTCATGGTGGCGAGGCTGTCGAGCTGGCTGCGGTCGGCATCGTCACCGAAGGTGACGCCGAACACGGGCACGCGCCGTCCGTCGGCCCGCCACGCAGCCTCGAACGTCGACATGGCGCCCTGGCTCTTTCCGTCGGTCATGATGACGATGGCCGGCAGGTGCTGGCCGGCATCGAGCAGTGGCTTCATCGCGGCGAGCGCGCGTGCTCCGCAGGTGTAGAAATCGGTGCCGCCTTCCGCGCGCAGTTCGAGCGCCCGGGTCAGGAGACCGGCCTGGTCGGCTTCCTCTCCGCTCCCCGTTGCGGTCCACTGCACACGTTCGCTGAACGGTAGCACGATGATGCGGTCTTCCTTCGACCATTGCACCAGCACCTCGCGGGTTCGTGCCGGCGTCAGCAGGAATCGCATCGCTTCGAGCAACTGCGCTTCGCCGTGTCCCTTCATGCTGCCGGACACATCGATGCACAATGCGGTCAGCGAAGGCCGCCGCAGCGCTTCCTGGTAGAGCGACAGCGCCTTTTGAATCACCGTAGGCTCCGGCGGCCGGACAACGGTAAGCGCACGGCTCGGGTCGAGATTGGTGGCCGCATCGGCCTTGATCGGGGTGGCGCGGCCAAGCTCGACTCGCCGTCCGGTCGCAGCGATCCGCGCCTGCGTTTCGCCCTTGAGCAGGAAAGCCTGCAGGTCGGCAAAGAAGCTCTCGACTTCCTTGCCGCGCCCGCGATCGACAAAGCCCAGCGGCGAGTCGCCGACCGATACGCCGTCCTCGGGATAGATGGCGTAGAGCGGCTCCTTTCTATCGGCGATCAGCTTGTCGTTGGTTTCCTTGATGACAGCCTCGTAATTCCACATCGCCTCGTAACGCGCGCCGGTCCGTTCGCCTTCGCGGTAGAGATCGGCGAGCCACCCGCTCGAGCCTGCGGAGCGCTCGACGCCGCGCAACAGGCCGCGCACGGTGGCGAGCACCTCTGATTTGTCGAGGTCGCCGGATTCGATCAGATCGGGCTTGCCGATTCCGGCGGCCAGCATGCCGAGATAGGCCGAGGCGCCGGAATTCGACTGCGTCGCCGACGTCATGAGGAATTTCAGCCGGCCGCCCTCGACCGCGGCGAGGACGTCCTTTGTGGTCACCCTGGTGCCGATCCAGCCGAGCTCCTGCGCCTTGGATCGCTTGACGCCCAGGATGACAGGCATTTGCGCGATCGACTTGACCGATTTGACGCGTCGGGCAGTGTCGAACATGTCGATCCAGATCGACGCCGCGGGCCATACCGCGTCAGCCCCGGGATCGTTGCCGGCCTTGAGCGCCAGCGCGATATCCAGCGAGCCCTGGTATTTCACGCTGCAGTCGGCGCGGCGCGACTGGCAGAACTCCCGCACCATCGGCTCGAGGACGTCATTCTCCGAGCCGGACAGAATGGTGAATTGCGGGCCCGGCGCCGAGCAGGCGCCAAGCGCCAACGCCAGAAAAAAGCCGGCAGCAAGCCGTAGCGCAGCGAGGTTCATGCGGGCGACTTGGACAACGCTGATTTAAGCTGGTCGGTCAACTGCGCCATCCGCTGCTCGATCTCGGCGCGCTTCTTGCGGCCCTCCTGCTGAACGTTGAGGACGCCCGAGATGGTATCGACCAGGTCGGTATTGGTCTTTTCCAGCGTCGCGATGTCGATGATGCCCCGCTGCGATTGTTTCTCGATCTCGATCGCCTGGGTCTTCATCATCTCCGACGCCTGTTTCATCATCTCGTTGGTGGCGTCGGTGACGGTCTTCTGCAGGTCGAGCGCGGATTTCTGCCGGCTGAGGCCAAGCAGCAAAATCATCTTCTGCTTCCAGACCGGGATGGTGAGTTCGGTCGTCGCCTGCAGGTTCTCGATCAGGGTTTCGTCGCCGGACTGGACGATGCGGATCTGCGGCAGTTGCTGGATGCCGATCTGGCGGGCCTGCTGCAAGTAGAAGATGCGCTTTTCGAGTCGGTCAAGCGCTTGGGCTGCGTCCTGATAGGTTTGCGCCGCCAGCATCGCGTCGCTGCCCTGGCCCGCCGCTTTTGCGGCCTGCTCGAGTTCGACCAGCTTGGTGCGGCGAAAATCCTCGGCAAACTCCTTGCCTGCCGCGATATGGGAATCGAGGTCGCCGAGCGAGGCCTTGGTCTGCTCGTGCAATTCATCCAGCACGGCGATGTCGCGCCGCAACGTTTCCTTGTTGCGGTCGAGTTCGATGCAGACGCGGTCGACCTGCGAGGACACGTCGCCGAATTGTTCGGAGAAGCGCCGCAGGCGCGACTCCATCGAGGAGAACAGGCGAGAGAAGAAGCCGCTGTCCTTCAGCGAGGCGGGATCGAGACCGCGCGCCTTGGCGAGGATGTCCGACAGCAATTTGCCGGTGGTGCCGAGCTCCCGGTTCTGGGTCTGGGCGAGGATCCGGTCGGCGAACTCGACCACCGAACGCTGCGCGCGATCGCCGAAGGTGACGATGCGCGACCGGTCGGAGATGTCGATCTCCGATTTGATTCGCGTGACCGCGGTGGCGTCCACCATGACCGCCGGGACATTGATGGTTTCGCTCATCGCGTCTTCTCTCCTCAAGGGTTCATCCCCGCGGGCTAAAAATGGTGCCGCGGTGTAGGACTGGCAAGATAGCCTTCGCGCGCGAACAAATCGATGACGTCCGGTGCGCTCTTCCCTCTATTCAGGTCGCTGAAATCCATTTTCGGTTCATCGTGACCAAAGCGCTGCACCGCCGGGCATCGTTGTCATGAAATTGTCATGTAATCGTCATGTTTGCCGCGGGCTGATTTTCCAGGTCGCCGCGAGGATCACCGCGGTGATTGCGCCGCTGATCGCTGCAGCCACTGGGATGGTGACGGCGAGCGCAGCTGTGGCGGCCCAGCCGATCGAGCAAAACGCTTCCGCAAAGGTTGCCAGCCGCGACGAAGTCTGGCGGCGGCGAAACTGGCTGCGCTTGGCCTGGACGCGAAACCAGAGCTGGATCGCAGCGGCGGAGATGGTCGCGACGATGACGCCGAGTGCGGTGATTGCCGCCTGCGTCATCGAGACAAACGCCAGCGCGGCGATCAGCGGCGCGAACACCGCGGCGATCACGATCAGCACGACCTCGATCTTGGCGCGCGTGACGCGCGACGACGGCAGCGGCGCGGTCGCGACCAGGTCGGCGGCGTCCTCGCCCGAAATCGTCAGCCAGGCAAGACCGCCGGCGAGTTGACCGGCCGCCATCACGATCACCGGCGTGATCAGCACGACCGCGTCCGAGCTCTCTGAAAAACTTCGCCACAGCATCAGGGCCGGCGGCACCAGATAGAGCAGCTGCATCAGGCTCTGCGATACCAGCCACGGGTCGCGCCGCAGCAGCAGCAATTCCTTGGCGCGCAACGTCTGCTGCCGCGACCCACCGCGAAACGCGGTCGCTTTTGCGCCGGGACGAGCAGGCCGTGCGGTCGCGGCAACGCTGACGACGGTGCCAGCGAACCGCGGCGAGAAGATCGCCATCACGGCGCCGAGCAACACGAGTCCGCCGGCCACCAGCAGCGCCAGCACCGTGCCGTCGCCGATCGCGGCGCGGGCGGGCCACCACAGCGGACTGTCGAGCGCGGGCGCATAGGCGGCCGCCGCGTCCGATGTCAGCACCGCAAAGCGCGACAGCGTGCCGTAGGAAAGGATCGCCGCGATCTGGAGCGCGATGATGAATCCGGCGCCGATGACGGCGGCCACGATCTGCGCCACCAGCCGCGTGCGGCTGGGGCCGATCAACCTAAACAGCAAGACCGTGATTGCAATCGCCACGGCTGCTGCCGTGAGGCCGATGGCGATGACCACGCCAAACGCGGAAAGCCATCGCAGGCCGCCGCCGAACGCGAGAACATCGACAAAGGGCGTGGACAGCAACAGCGCCATCCCCGTAACCGACAGCGCGATCGCCACGATCCGTACCGAGAACACGTTGGCGAGGTTCGCCGGTGACGACATGATGAGGTCGAGATCGGCGCGGGCGTAGAACACCCGCGTGACCGATTCGATCGCCTGCGACAGCATCAGCGCCCAGGCCAGGAAGATCGTGGCGGTGATGACGATCAGCTCGGGCTTGCCAAGCGGCAGCGCCAGGTCGGCGAAGCGGCCGATCACCGCATAGGCCGGCAGGTGCATCACGGCGGCGAACACGATCAGCGCGATGATGGCGCGCTTTCGCCTGCCGCGGCTGCCGGTCATCATCGCCAGCCATTCGCGCCAGGCCAGACGGATCTCGTGCCGGGCAAACCAGGCGAGCGCCGCGGTCGAATTCATGCGGCAGCCGCTTCCGCGTCGACCAGCGCGATGAACATGTCCTCGAGGCTGGTGTCGGTGCGGCCGTTCTGCTGGCGCAACTCGGTGAGTGTTCCTTCGGCAACGAGCCGGCCGGCGGCGATGACGCCGATGCGGTCGGCCATCCGCTCGGCGACTTCGAGAATATGCGTCGTCATGATCACGGTGCAGCCGGAGCGCACGCGCTCGCTGAGCAATCCCTTGACGTGACGCGCCGACAGCGCGTCGAGGCCGGTGAGCGGCTCGTCCAGGATGATCAGCCGCGGGTCGTGGACCAGCGCGCCGGCCAGCGCAACCTTCTGCCGCATGCCCTTGGAAAATCCCTCGCAACGTTCATGCAGATGCGGCTCAAGTCCGAGCGATGCCAGAAGCGCTTGCGCGGCGGGGGCTGACACCGTGGGGTCGATGCCCCAGAGGCCGGCGACGAATTGGAGATATTCCAGCGGCGTCAACTTGTCGTAGATCATCGGCTCGTCGGAGACCCAGGCCATGATCTGCTTGGCGGCGACGGGATCGGCGAGCGCGTCGATGCCCAATATAGAGACAGTGCCGGCGTCGGGCCGCAAGAGGCCGGCGACCATACGCAAGGTCGTGGTCTTGCCGGCGCCGTTGGGGCCGAGCAGGGCGTAGAACTCGCCGGTGCGAACGGTCAGGTCGAGCGCATCGACCGCGGGGCGGTCAAAACGCTTCGTTAACCCTCGCACTTCGAGCGCCGATACAACTGATGGCATGATGGCAGGACGATCCGGTTCGCTTCGTCGTTGCCGGAACATGGACCGAAGAACTTTCGGTGCGGTGAATCGAGCGGCCCAAATCGCGCCGAACCCCGCAACTTCCCGGGCTGCGGCAATTCTGCGCAATTCTTAACAACGCGATGGTGAGCGCTTTGTTGACAGCGGTCGGCGCTTTGGGCTCAATGCAACACAGGGACATATGCCCGCTGTCGGCGCGTTGCGTGCCAGATAGCGTGTAGACACAAGATGCGAAAGAGGCGGTCAAAAGAACCGCCGGCATCGGGGAGGGAATGATGCTGGACTTCGTTCAGCAGCTGGTGAGTGGCATCGCGCTCGGCTGCGTCTATGGCCTGATCGCGCTCGGCTTCGTGCTGGTTTACAAGGCAACCGAGGTCGTCAATTTCGCCCAGGGCGATTTGATGATGCTGGGCGGGTTCTTCGCCTTCACGTTCATCGGCATGCTCGGTCTCAACTACTGGCTCGGATTCGCCGGTGCGATCATCGCGATGGCGGCGTTTGGCATGCTGGCCGAACGCGTCGTGGTGCGTCCGATTCTGGGCTATCCGCAGTTTTCCATCATCATGGCGACGATCGGGCTCGGATATTTCCTGCGCTCCGTCGTCGGCATGATCTGGGGCACCGACGATTTCAAGATCGATACGCCGTTCAGCCAGGGCGTGCTGCGGATCGGCTCGCTGGTACTGGCCCATGACAAGCTCTCGGTGATTGCGGCAACCATCATCCTTTGCGCGCTGCTCTATTTGTTCTTCAACCGCACCACGCTCGGCACGGCGATGCGCGCCAGTTCGGAGAACATGCTCGCTGCCTACTACATGGGCATTCCGGTCAAGCGCGTGGTGTCGATCGTCTGGGCGATCAGCGCGGCGGTGGCGACCGCCGCCGGCGTGCTGCTGGCGCCGATCACTTTCATTCACTCCAATGTCGGTCTCGTGCTGGGACTCAAGGCGTTTCCGGCCGCAGTGCTCGGCGGCTTCGGCTCGATACCCGGCGCCGTGGTCGGCGGCGTGCTGATCGGCGTGATCGAGAGCATGGCCGGCTTCTACCTGCCGCAGGGCTGGAAGGACGTCGCGCCTTACATCGTTCTCCTCGTGGTGCTGCTGCTCAAACCCGAAGGCCTGTTCGGCATTCATACGCGGAAGAAGGTCTGATGCGGTTCCTGTTCAAAACCGATTACGAAGACGACATCAAGCTGTTTCCGCACAGCGGCTACATCGTCTCCTACGGCCTCCTGCTGGCGTTGCTGGCGATCGCCCCCTTTGTGCTTTCCAGCTACCTGGTCAGCCAGCTGGTGTTCGTCTGCATCTACGCCACCGTTGGCGTCGGCTTGATGATCCTCACCGGCTTCACCGGGCAGGCGTCGCTCGGCCACGCCGCCTTTCTGGCAATCGGGGCCTACACGGCGGCCTTTCTGCAGCAATTCAACGTGCCATTCCCAGTCTATTTCCTGGCCGGCGGCCTGCTGACCGGCGCGGTCGGCGCGCTCGTCGGATTTCCGGCGTTGCGGCTGCAGGGCATCTACCTCGTCATCGCCACGATTTCCTTTGCCTTCATCGTCGAGGAAGTGCTGGCGCGCTGGGAAAGCGTGACCCACGGTAACGAGGGCATGCGAGTCAAGACCTTGAGCCTGTTCGGGCAGGCGGTGCCGCAGAACGGACCGGCCTTCTATTTTCTCTGTCTTGGCGTATTGATCCTTACCATCGTCGGCACGCTCAACCTGCTCCGTTCGCCCACTGGGCGCGCGTTTGTCGCGATCCGCGACAGCGAAACCGCCGCGCGCAGCATGGGCGTCAACGTCTCGCTCTACAAGGTGAAGTCGTTTGCGATCAGTGCGGCGATCACCGGATTCGCCGGCGTTCTGTTTGCGCACAAGCTGTCCTTCATCAGCCCCGAAATGTTCACGCTGCAGCTCTCGATCGAGTTCATCATCGTGATCCTGATCGGCGGCACTTTCAGCCTGCACGGGGCGGTGCTAGGCGCCATCTTCCTGGTCATGATCGACCCGTTCCTGACCTACCTGAAGGACGACCTGCCGGGCATCATCGCAGGCATTGCTGCGGCGTTCGGCGCGGGCCAGGCGACGGCTGCGAACATTCAGAGCAACGTCGCCGCCGTTGCGTCTGCCAACGGCCTCAAGGGCGCGATCTACGGCGTGATCATCGTGCTGTTCGTGCTGTTCGAACCGCTCGGCCTCTACGGGCGCTGGCTGAAGATAAAGCTCTTCTTCCAGCTGTTCCCGCTCTACAAGCGCGCCACTTTCAAGCGTCAGAAGATCTACGTGAAATCGGAGCGGAACCGATGACATACTTCCGTGCGGATAATCTCTCGCTGCACTTCGGCGGCCTGAAGGCCGTCGATTCGGTCAGCTTTGCCGTGGAGAAGGGTGAAATCCTCTCGATCATCGGACCCAATGGCGCCGGCAAGAGCTCGATCTTCAACCTGATCTCGCGGATCTATCCGCCGACCTCGGGCAAGATCTTCTTCGAGGACCAGGACATCACCGAGCAGCCGGCCTACGAAATCGCCGGGCTCGGCATCGCCCGCACCTTCCAGAACATCGAATTGTTCGAGAATGCGACCATGCTGAGCAACCTCCTGGTCGGCCGTCACAGGCATTCCACCACGCAACTGTGGCAGGAATTGCTGTTCCTGCCGAGCGTGCGCGCGCGCGAAAAGGCGCATCGCCGCAGCGTTGAGCAGGTGATCGAGTTCCTCGATCTCGAAGTCTATCGCGACAAGCTGATCTCGGGGCTGCCCTACGGCGTCCGCAAGGTGATCGAGCTTGCGCGCGCGCTCTGCTCAGAGCCGAAGCTGATCCTGCTCGACGAGCCGTCTTCCGGATTGAAC